>JAQGKJ010000131.1 GCA_028290165.1 Bradyrhizobium sp.
TGGTTTGTCCTGATCGCGCTCCGCCGGGTGGCGGACCATTTTGGTTTATTGCGCCACGTCTGGCACCCGGCACTGTTCGTGTTCGCTTTCTACATGATCATCCTCTCGTCCATCGTCCTTATCGTCGCGCGTTGAGGTATGCAGATGTCGAGCGTTGAACTGAAATCGGAGCATGCCAGGAAAAGCGAGGGAAGCACCGTCCCGCGTCCTTTGGCGAGCAACCAAAACAACACCAAGTGGCGCATTCCAATCGCCCCAATACTCCTGACGCTGGGTACCGTCATGGTTGCGGCCTTGGTCGCCTGGGCGACGTGGCAGGTCTATATGGGGTCACTCTGGACGCGAGACGGCACGGTGCGGGCCTACGTCGTCACGATGGCGCCCGAAGTGGCCGGACGAATCGTCAAGCTTCCGATCGCGGACAATCAGTTCGTGCATAAGGGCGACGTGCTGTTCGAAATCGAACCGGCCGACTATCGCATCGCGCTCGAGAGCGTCCAGGCCCAGGCCAAGCGCGATACCGCCGCACTCGACTATGCTCGTGCGAACGAGGGTCGACAGGCGAGGCTTGAGGGAGAAGGCTGGGTCTCGACGAACATCTATCAGCAGGCTGCAAGCTCGCTGTATCAGTTAGAGGCAGCCGTCGCGGTGGACCAGGCCGCCATTGCCAAGGCGCAGCTCGATCTCAGCCGTGTCGTCATTCGCTCGCCGGTCAACGGCTACGTGACAAATCTGCTGGTCCAATTAGGCGACTACGCCAATGTCGGCCAAAGGCTGGTTGCTCTCGTCGACGCCGATTCTTTCTGGATCGACGGCTATTTCAACGAGACCAGCCTGGAGAGGATCCATGATGGCGATCCGGCGACCGTGAAGCTGATGGGCTACACTCAGCTCGTCCGCGGGCACGTTGGCGGGGTCGCCCGTGGCATCAATGTTCCAAACGCGCAGCCAGATCAGGCAGGGCTAGCCTCGGTAAATCCGATCTTCACGTGGGTACGCCTCGCGCAGCGTGTGCCGGTGCGGATCCACATCGATCAGGTGCCGGAAGGCGTGCGCTTAGTAGTCGGCATGACGGCTACTGTGCAGATCGATCCGAAACCCGCAGTCGCCGTGCCCCGAAAATAGTGGCGCACGTGTCTTGATCGCCAGAGTTATCTCGTGGGGCGCGATTCCGTGGATTGCGTTCCGGTTAGAAACATTCCCCAATGCGAATAGCTGATCCATACATCACGATCGCTCATGTCAGCGGTTCCTTGTCTGTCGTTGAGGGTGTACCTCCCGTCAAGAAATTAGGTAGTCACTGTTGGGGATGCACTGTTCGAAAGTCGCCGAAATGTGATCGCCGGCGATCCGGTTGTCAGAACGTAGGCGAGGGGGATCGTTTGTCGTCCGCGGAACGCCAGCGCTTTTTCGGAACGCACTATCGCGCGCCGACGATCCTTCTTTGAGGCGTGCGTGTTGTGATGGTCGTTGGAACAGCCGCTGTGCCGGTTGTTCCACGGTCTGACGGAAGTATGCATCCTCGCGGTGGATCAAGCGGATCGTGGCGACGAGTCCGCGATGCGGGAGGCTTCAACTCGTTGCTCGCGGGGGTCCAATTTTGAAATGTTTTTTGGCGTAGGCCACGATCTCGCCGTCGCTGGGGTGATCGGCGGGTTCCACGCCAACGATGCGATCGCCGACTTTCGGGTGCTGTTCGCGCATGTATCTGGCAAGCTCGGTCTTGGCTCCGGCAGGGCCAATGATCAGGATCTCACCGGCTTCGTTGACGGCGTTCATCACCTGCGCAAAAAATTCCTTGTCGAAGCCGGCATGACCGCTGCCGATCGAATTGGCCTTGTGGTGAAGGTGCCGTGTCGGCAGGTGCGGATGCAGGGTAACTTCATCTTCCCCCGACAGGCCGACGTGAAAAACCTTGGCCTGCGAATGGTCGATCCAGACGATCCCGTGGAAGTGGGTCGGCATGATCTTGTCCTCTTGAACGGTGATCGGCCCGATCGCCCTCTGCATTGTAACAACAGCGGCGAGGTTGCTATAGGGTCTGTCGATGAAACTTGCCGTGATTGGACTGGCAACGCTGGTTGCCCTGTGGGGAGCGAACGCATTTGCGCGGGATTTGGCACGGGACAAGCCGGTCAAGCATCGCCCCGTCGTTGCCAAGCAGGACGCAAAGCCCGGCCGTGCCGGCGAACAAAGGACGCTGCCGTCGTACGGGAACCCGATGCCCGCCCGTTGAGCGGTTGCTCCGACCAGCCGCTAACTAGAAGCGTCGGGTTTGATGCCGCGGCCGATCGCAAACTGACCGACCAGGCCCTCGACGTGGAATTCGGTCCCGGTCATCTTCGCGAACAGATCGATGTTGTTGGTCCCGATCGCGCAGCCGCCCAACCCCATATCGGTCGCCATCAGGTAGAGCGTCTGGATCAAGACGCCGACATCCTTCAAGATAAGCGCGTAGGCGAGACCGCTGTACTTCCACGAAACCCTGCCGAAGCGTGCGGCGATCGTGATCAGGACTTGAGGTGCGGCAGGCGCGTCCATTGCAAATTCGGCTGCCGCCAACAGCGCTTCGAGCTCCCGCGGGCGCGCGCCGATCGGCACCAGCGCATGCCCGTCGGCGTCGTAGTGATAGAAGCCGCGCGCAAGTCCCTCGCAGTTGGCCACCGCCAGATAGAGCTCGAGCTCGTAAGCACTGCCTCCCGACGGGTACGGCCTGGCGGCGTAATCGACCTCTGGGCCGCCGTCGCCAAGGTCGATCCCGCTTTTCCATGTCAAGCGGACCCGCGCGGTGTTGTCGAGAAACCGCGCAAGCTCGGCGAGCGTGATCGGTTGCTGGTCGTCGAAATCGCGCGTCGAATGCCGTTCCCGCAGGAGCTTTACAAACGGCGAAGCGGTTTGTGCGGTTGCGGTTGAGAATTTGCGCAGATCGATTTTCTTTCCGGGCCAGCGCGGCCGCACCGCCGGCAGAGGAGCGATCACGTCTGCATATGGATAGAGTCCTCCGAGCGGGTTGGCCTGCCGGCCTTCCGTGCTGCGCGCGTGGAACAAAAGATCATGAAAGTCCCAAAGAACGAGGTTCTCGTCGCCCTCGGTCGCCCTGAGGCCTCCGCCGCTCACAGCGTCGGTCTTGAAGAGAATCTGGCAATCCACCAGCAGGGCGAGCAGCTCGAGCCCCGGAAAGCCTTCCTGCCGCCGGAGGCGGCTGATTTTTTGCGGCGTAGACAACAGCGCGAGGACGGTTGCAACCTTCGGATTGCAAATTCTGAACAACGCGCCGGCGCGCGGCGATTCCAGCACCATCTCATTGGCGCGCCGCCGCATATAGGCGAACCGTGACAGCACGACCGTCTCGGAAAGACCGAGCTTTGGGGTCTGCGGCCAATAGTCGGGCCCTTGCGGCTCGATGACGACGATCTCTTCCTGTTCGTCGCCCGGGCCTCCGAGGCGATATTCGAGCAGGCCCCGCTGCGCAAGCCGCCGGACGAGGAGGTCGATTTCCCTGTCGATGGCCCGGTCCAGGCGGGCGAATGAAGCAAGCGGCAGGCCGTTGTTTCGCAATTCGCCTGCGCGCGTCACTGCAGCGGCGCTGAACTTGCCAAGGCCGTCCCGAAGACCGTCGAAGCAGGCGGCGATATTGCCGTCTGCGTCGCTTTCGAGCGTGATGCGATTGTTCAGCCGGGCGGAAATGGCTGGCCGCGCAATCTTTCGCCCTCGCATTTTTCGGGGAGCGCGCAAGCCGCCAGGATTCCTCAGGTATGGGGGAGAAAAGGCGTGAGCTCGCTTTCCAACCGCGGACGATCGAGCAAGCCGAGTTTTACCGGAACGTCATAAAGCCTGCCCGGACCAAAACGCCGATAGAAATGCCGCAGCCCTGGAACGATCACCCGCACCACCGGGACCTCGACGTCCGATCGTGTCTGATCGAGCACGAGGAAATCATAGCCCGCCCGACTGGCGATCTCGACGCAGGCATTGACCTGGTCGCGTGTATTATCGTGAACCTTCAAATCGGGCGCCGGCGGCACAAAGGGTTTATCGCTCGGAATCAGGAACGGATATTGCTCGAGGCGCAACGGCGTGACGCCGTCGAGTGTCGGCTTCTCGCCGCTTGCGCCGCCCATCATGCCAATGGACATGAACTGGGTAAGTTCGGTAAGCGAACGCAGCAAGCCGATGCGGCGATCGAAATGCGAGCCCGAACCGAACTCGATATTTTCCTGGCCGTTTTGCATCCAGTGCATGATCGCGACATAGGTGGGAATACCGAGGTCGCTGGTAACGTCGAGCACCCAGAGCTTGCGTCCGGCATCGGCAAACTGGGTTCTGATGTCGCGGACGTAGGAATCGTCGAACTCGCCGAGGTCCACTTCCGCGCGCTGCGAACGGTTGTACCACCAGATCGCGTAGGCATCCCGCTCGACCAGTTCGAGGAAGCCCTGAACGATGGCTTCCTCGCGGGTGTTGCCGGCCGCGCAGCCGTTGGAATCCGTATGGAAGTCCCTATAGAAGAAGTACAACAGGCCGGTCGGAAGATATTTGAACCGCTGGTCGCGCAGTGACCAGACCGGAGACCACTCGATCTTCGCCTTGGGATCAACCGGATCGGGAATAGGATGTGAATCGTCCGGCGGGGTGGGCCTTGTCTGAAACTGCGTTTCGCTGAAGAGCTGGACGTCGTTGGGGGGAAGGGCGTCTCCTTCCGGAAAATCCGTAAAGCGTCGCGTGAGCCTGATCTCGTCACCCTGGAAAATTCCCGAATAACGCTCGATCGCCTCCATCAGTGCGCTGGCTTCGCCCTGCTCGGCAGTAGAGCCCTTGCCGAAGCTGCCGCCACTCAGTCCGGACCTGAGTTGGTCGACGCTCTGGGCGGGCGCAGAGAAATTGTGCTGGGCGAAAAAGTTGGTGTTCATCGGCAGATCGGCCTCGATCCGCTCGAGCTTCGTGACCACGCCGGTGAGGGGGCTGACATGTTTTCGGAAACGCGCCACCGTGGCTCGCGACGACACCGTGCGGTATCCGCCGCTGGTCATGATCAGCTTGGCCCCTGGGCCGATCTCGATCGGCGCGGGGGCGCGGCGCGGGTTCTGCAATTTCTTGTTGCCGCAGGTCGGGCATTGCGGCCGGCGCGCCACGTAGTGCTTTGCAATGGTCGCGCCCAACAGGTCGAAACTCGCAACATGATCGCGCAAATCGGTGCGAAAGCCGGAGGCGATCGCCTTGGCGATTTCGACGGCAGCAAATTGGATCGCGCTTTGTCCGAACGTCTTGCGGACGAGAGGTGAAACGGCGACGGGCCGCGCAGACCCCCGGTCGAGAAATCCCTTGATCTCGCGATTCCTGATCATGCGATCAAACAGGCAGGTCCAGCAGGCGCTCTCGCCCGGATTGAACAACGGTCCGACCAGCGGAAAAACACCGGAGGGTTGCACCAGCATCCATGGAGTCTTGTCCGGCACACGCTGCTGGTTAAGTTCAGCCAGGCGTCGTTCGAGATAGTCGTTGACCAGCGTGATCGTCAGGTCGGGCGAACGATTGACGACGTGAACGCCGAGTTCACGCAGCGCGGCGGCAAGCTCCTTTGCACCTTCCACGTCAATTGATTCAATGCGTACACGACAATTGCCAAGGTTCTTTTCCGCGACGTCAGCAGGTAACCCGAGGCTCGCCCAATAGCCGGCCACCGTGCCTGCGGAGGCCTGTGAGGCCGGCACAAGGTAGCGCCGCTCGGTCAGCCGCTTGAGGGCTTCTTCGATTTGATCGGACGGAAATTTCCGTCCCAACTCGCGAAAGAGTTCCGGAGCGCTCTTTCCGCGTTCTCCAATGGTCGCAGCGAGGGCACAATAGAGCTCACCGTGAAGGAAGAATTTCCGGTCCTCCGAGTAGAGGCATACGACATCGGGAGGCAGCACATAGGCGGTGAAATTCAGCGCGAATTGCAGAATATCTTTGCGGGCCGGCCGTGCTGTGCGGGTCTTGCGATTGGCTGTCATCGGGTCAGCACGCGGATTCCTGTCGACTACTCCGGATCGCCGGCGCATGGCGAATACTTCGGCCACCGCACATTCTCATCCGGCTCGCGCCAGCATTTTCGATTGAGTTGGAAACACACTCGCCGGTCACCGGCAAGCGTTTTGGCAAAAGGAATTGGCCGGGTCGATCGTCGAGCCCGGCCAATACGATCTTCATTTGGCGATGCGCAAACAGGAGGCGTCGCAGCTTAACACCAGCGGCAGAAGCCCCATGTCGCGCAGCAAGCTCCGCCGGCGCAGCCGCCGCACCCACAGCCCCGGCAACCTCGGCCGCCGCAGCCTCGGCAGCCTCGGCAGCCTCGGCAGCCACCGCACCCGCAACCCCGGGCGAGCTGCACGCCGGCGCGAACTGCGCCTGTGTCCTCCTTGTCAAAAAGGTGGAACGTCGCCAGGCTGACGTCGGCCATTTCTTCTTCGCCGAGATTGAATGCCTGAGACGGCGAAAAGTTGTTCGTCTGCAGTACGTCCGCTGTCGGCATGGCCGATGCAGATGCGCCCCCCACTAGCGAGAAAGTCAAACCGGCGGCGCCTAGCGCCGGAAAGGCGGCCTTGGTAACGCGCTTCTTTTTCGAAGCTTGCTTCACCCGTGCCATAGTCGCATCCTCCATATCTGGTAACAAGAGTTTCGAGTCTGGAGCTGCGAGTTTACGCTCGGCAAATCTGCCAAGCAAGGCCACCACACACGATCATGCGACGCAACGTTCAGTTTCCATTCATGTTTATGAACATTGTCGGCGACGCTGCCGCTGCTGCCGATGTTCATGGCAAACGCAGCGAGCGCGGTTCCGTGCTGTGCCGCAATTGAAGTCGAGCGGAGGAGGCGGTGTGGTCGATCATCACGGATGTTTCGTCTGGTACGAGCTGTTGACGACGGACATCGCAGCCGCGAAAGCATTTTACGGCAGCGTCGTGGGCTGGGGCGAACAAGACGCATCCACGCCTGAATTCGGCTACACCTTGTTCACCGCCGGACATGCTCCGGTGGGCGGGCTCATGGAACTGCCGCAGGATGGGCTGAAAATGGGCGCGACGCCGAGGTGGGTAGGATATGTCGCCGTTGACGACGTTAATCAAACCGCCGACCGGATCAGGCATCTCGGTGGCGCCGTTTACGTCCCGCCCACGGACAGCAACATCGGCCGCATTTCCGTCGTTGCCGATCCGCAAACCGCAACGCTTGCATTGGTCGAGGGGCTAAAAACCGGCCAGCAGCACTCCGCCGAACTGAGTGCGTCGGGGCAAGTAGGCTGGCATGAGTTGCTGGCGGCTGATTGGCAGACGGCATTTGCATTTTACCGCGAGATTTTCGGCTGGCAGCAAGCAGCGCCCGAAATCGGCCTGATGGATTCTTATCAGCTGTTCTCCGCTGGCGGGCAGACAATCGGCGGCATCTTCACCAAACTCCCGCGGGCGCCATTTCCGTTCTGGCTTTATTACTTCAATATCGGCGATATCGACGTGGCGGCGGAACGGGTGAAAACCGGCGGCGGCCGACTGGTCCAGGGCCCGGTTGAACTGCCTGGCGGCAACTGGATCGCTCGATGCATCGATCCTCAGGGCGCGATGTTCGCGTTGCAGGGGACGCGAAGCCTTGAAGCTGCCAGGCAAGCCCCCGAGCCAGAGCTCACCTGGGCCGCCGAATGGGGCGGAATTTCATCGCGCGGCAAGATCGTTGCAAAACCCCGCCGTTAGCGCGAGCACGCGGCCTGCCTGAATCAGCCGGCCTTGGCCGCCGGCGCTGCCTTGGGAAGCGGCTTGTCCTGCCGTTTCGACCAGGAGATGTAGTAGGCGACGATGGTCATGATCGCTATGCCCGTCACGCTGACGAAGATCTGCGCCAACAGCGAGCCCGAGCTCATCATCAGTTCGAAATGCCCGACGAAGGACAGGAAGACGCCGACGCAGAACACGGCAAGCGACTGCTGACCGCAAACGATCAGGGGATCGAACATCTTCCAGTCCAGGCCCGGCCAATCCTTCGGCACGAACCGGATCACCAGGATCACGATCACCACGAAATGGATGAAGCGATAGGGCGCCAGATTGGTCTTGTCGTTGGGGTTGAAGGTTGAATAGAGCCAGTCCGGGAACAGCGCCCCGAAATCCGGAAACTTGCCCGCCATGGTCATGACAAGCGCGAGGATTAGATAGGCGATGCAAAAATAAAGCGTGTAGGGCGCATTGACGATCGACATCGATTTCCTGGCGCCACCGAGCGCGCACCAGGAGCCGAACACAAACAGCACCTGCCAGCAGAACGGGTTGAAGTACCAGGTGCCGGCGGGGTAGGCGGGCAGATTCCAGCCGAACTGGCGCGCCGCAAGCCACAGCGCAATCGATGCCAGGAGAGTCCAATTGGGCTGGCGCAGCATGATCCACAGCACCGGCGGGAACAATCCCATCAGCACGATGTAAAGCGGCAGCACGTCCAGGTTGACCGGCTTGAACTTCAGCAGCAATCCCTGACGCAGAGTTTCGACCGCATTGTCGACCAGACCCGCCACGTTGAACTCGTTGATGATCTCGGAATCGCCGAACCGCTGCGCGAGGTAGCCGATCGAGACAATGTAAATCACGAACAGGATGACATGGGCGACGTAGAGCTGCCAAACACGCTTGGTCAGGCGGGTGGCGCCGACAATAAAGCCGCGTTCGATCATCATCCGGGCGTAGACGAAGGAGGCGGTATAGCCCGAGATGAAAACGAAAAGGTCCGCGGCGTCGCTGAAGCCATAATTCCGCGTCGTGATCCAGTTCACGACGTTGTCGGGAATATGATCCAGAAAAATCGCCCAGTTCGCAACGCCGCGAAACAGGTCGAGCCGGAGATCGCGTCCTTTTTCAGGTAGGGTGGCGTTGATTTTCATGGGTGCCGCTTCGAAGTAATTCTTTCGGGAGGACAGGGGTGTCAGCCGCGCGGGCGGTGAAGATTGTCACGGCGCAGCATAATGACTATACCGGTCGGGAAACCGTATCATCCGGGGCTGGGAATCACCGATCAAATTCCCGAAAGGTGTCTCTATACTATCCCGGCCGTTTCCACCACGCGCTTCCATGCCGCAAATCTCACGGGGCCCGATTATTCATGACCGCACGCATCTTTAAGCCCGCCAAAAACGCGATGCAATCGGGGAAGGCCATAACCAGGGAATGGCAGCTCGATTATGAACCCGAGCAGCCCCGCGCGATCGAGCCCTTGATGGGCTGGACTTCATCCGGCGACATGAAGCAGCAACTCACCCTTCGCTTCGACACCAAGGAGGAGGCGGTGGCCTATTGCGAGCGCCATGGCATTCCCTATCAGGTCATCGAGCCCAAGGAGCCGGCGCGCCGGCCGGCCGCCTACGCCGATAATTTCGCATTCCGGCGCGGCGAGCCCTGGACCCATTAAGGGGTCGCGATCGCGGACGGGGTATCCCGCCGGCATTCCCCCGGGATCGAAGTTCTGGGTTGCCTAAAGCTGCGGCGCAATGACACCATGATGCGATCCCCCTGCGCAGATTGCGGCGCACAATAAACTGCTAATGGTCATGCCGCTTCATTCCAGCACCGATCCGACCTCGTCCGATTTTGCCCGCAACGCCGAGGCGATGCGCGCGCTGGTCGCAGACCTCCGCGAGAGGCTGGACAGCGTTGCCGGCGGCGGCGGCAAAGCATCGCGTGCAAGACATACCTCGCGCGGCAAGATGCTGGCGCGCGAGCGTGTCGATCTCCTGATCGATCCCGGCACAGCGTTTCTCGAATTGTCGCCGCTTGCCGCTTACGGCCTCTATGGCGGCGATGTGCATTCGGCCAGCGTCATCACGGGGGTGGGGCGGATATCGGGGCGCGAGTGCGTCATCGTCGCCAACGATGCGACGATCAAAGGCGGCACCTATTACCCGATGACCGTGAAAAAACATCTGCGCGCCCAGGACATCGCGCGCCAGAACAATCTGCCCTGCATCTACATGGTCGATTCCGGCGGCGCGTTCCTGCCGATGCAGGATGAGATTTTCCCCGACGAGCGGAATTTCGGCCGCATCTTCTACAACCAGGCGCAGATGTCCGCCGCCGGTATTCCCCAGATCGCGATCGTGATGGGCTCCTGCACGGCCGGCGGCGCCTATGTCCCGGCGATGTCGGACGAGAGCATCATCGTGCGCAACCAGGGGACGATTTTCCTGGGTGGCCCGCCGCTGGTGAAGGCGGCCACCGGCGAGGTCGTCACCGCGGAAGAGTTGGGCGGCGCCGACGTGCACTCAAGGCAATCCGGCGTCACCGATCACTACGCACAGAACGACGCCCACGCGATCGGGATTGCCCGGCGTATCGTCGCCACGTTGAAGCCGCCGCTGCAGCGCGCCAGTTTGAACATGCGCGAACCGCGCGAGCCGCTGTTCGCATCAGAGGAACTCTATGGCGTGGTCCCCGCCGATGGCCGCAAGCCGTATGACGCGCGCGATATCATCGCCCGAGTGGTCGACGGCTCGGAGTTCGACGAATTCAAGAAGCTTTATGGCCAAACGCTGATTTGCGGGTTCGCCCATATCTGGGGTTATCCGGTCGGCATCATCGCCAATAACGGCATCCTGTTCAGCGAGAGTTCGCTGAAGGGCGCGCATTTCATCGAACTGTGCTGCCA
>JAQGKJ010000136.1 GCA_028290165.1 Bradyrhizobium sp.
CGTCGCGCACGTCGGTTCCCGGATCGACCTTGAGCTCGTTTCCGACCATGACCACCTTGCCCGCGGCGAAGCCCACATCCGTTACCGTGTCGAGCTTCTGGGAGGGGTCAATCACGCGGCCGCCGCGCAGCACCAAATCGAAAGGCATTGTAATCTCCGAATGTGACAGTGAAGGAAGCGGTGGAAGTGCGTCAGTCGCGCAGGATCACGCGCTACCGCGCTTGGCGCATCAGATCGAGCATGGGCTGGACGACACTCGCGCGATCACCGCTCCTTTGGATCGGCCCGAGTTGGGCGGGATCAATGGTGAGAATGTGGCTCATGCGTCCATCTTTTTGGGAAATGAACAACTCGACGTCTCTCTTGGCCGCGTCGCCGTCCGGAAGGCGGGAGCCCACGAGCCGACGATGCCCGATGTTAGCAAGTTTCGCGCCACCAAGCCAAGAATTGAGGATACTGACGTGCACGTCCGCTTTGCGCGGCAGCCAATAACGGTCATCGGGTCAAGGCTTTGACCGATTTCGAGCGGAGCTGTGTTCGTGGATCAGCTCAGTGGGAATACCACATGTTGGCTCGCTGCCGCGGGACGCCGATATACCCCAGCCCTCGATGCCTTCATCAAAATAGCTCGAGTTTTTGATCGGCGCGGAATGCGGTGCTATGCTTGCGTAATGACGAATTACGGAATGTCGCCCGGCGCCCCCGCACTGCGAGTTTAGCCCGTGGCCATCGCACCCAACTGCGCGCCACCTCGTACTCGTCTGCGAACCGAATGAGGCTCGCGCATTCGTCCAAACCATAGAGCAAGTAGTCACGGATATTCGGCCGCTCATTGTAGTTGAGCCACGAACGTCTCTTCCGGAACCGCCTCCTGCGGATTGCGCGAGCGTTTCAGGTAATAAACCTGGTAACGTCTGAACTCCTGCAAGAGCAGGCGAAGCTCGGCGACGGTATCCGTGTGCATGTCAACCCGCAGATCTATCTCCGGGTAATCGTGTTGATCGACGACGCGCAGCCAGGCGGAACGTTCAGCCTTCGGGTTTCCCGGTGCTGCCTGCCCGCCGGCCTTCCGCCCGCCTTCAAGGGCGAGCAGCAAGCGATCTTCAAGCGGGAGGTTGGGATCGGCGAGGAAGCCATCGACGAGGCCATCGACCACGGCGGGACCGGAAAGCCAGTTACCGAATGCCGCATAGTAGGGCCCGACCTTGTGTCCGGCCCACTTGCCGCATTTAGCACCGGTATGTGCGACGGCATTTCCCTCGCGGTCAATAATGCCCGTCTGCCGAAATTCGAAATCGTCGTCATTCGCCTCCACCATGTTCATCACGGCGCGCGGCGTATAGCCTGACGCAAGCAAGTTAAGGGCACGCGGATCATGCGCCCGAACATACATGGCTTGCGATTTGCTGATCCCGACATTGGGCCGGATGCTCTCGTTGCGCCGACCGCAGGCGAGAGAAGTGGTCGTGGTTCCGATGCCGAGGCGGCCAGTGCGAGGACAGCGTGCAATAATGGAGTAAGTCATGGCGTTTCCTTCTTTCGATTGGCCGCCAGCATGCCGCGGAATTCCATCTGCGGTATCGCATCGCGGGGATTGCGGGAACGTTCGATGTAGTACACGGCGAAAAGCTTGAACTCCTCATGGGTCCGCCTGAGCTTGTCGACGGCATTCTCGTCCCTGTCGACCCGAAGATCCCAATCGGAGTAGTCGAAGATGCCGTGGACGACCACCAACGCCGAACGTTCCGGCAGGCGGCCCGTACTGCCAACTTGGCCGCCGGCATCCCGGCCTGCTTCCAGCGCCGTCAGCAAACGGTCTTCCAACTCGGCTGCGGGGTCGGCTGCGTAACTCTGGACAATCGCATCCAACACCATCTCTCCGGCCAGCATGTCGCCGAATGCGACAAAACCTTCGCCGATCCGGTGCCCGGACCAAGGCGACGTCTTGGCACCCGTAAAGGCTGCTGTCATACCTTCGCGATCGACGACGCCGATCTGTCGGTAGTCGGAATTCGGATCATTGCCGATGAGTTCTTTCAAAACCTGAGAAGAGGCGAAGCCCTGCGCAAGCAACCGCATAGCAAGCGAGTTGATGCCCGGAAGCGGGGCGCCGAGGGTGAATGACGCGCCGGTATTGGCCCGCGTCGTATCACTGCAATAGAGTCCGACGGCGAGCGAGTAGCTGGCAATACCGAGCCCGAGCCGTCCACTACGCGGGCAGCGTGCTATGAGACCGTAAGTCATAGATGGTTTCCTGGTGAGCCCGAAGCATTGGGCGATTTGAGGGATCTGTTGATTCGGCGCGGGTGTGGAATTTGACTTCGTGCAACCTACGCCCAATAAACCGTGTCCATCATTTCCACCTCCTCTCGATGTGCTGGTGTGAATCCTTGCAGCTTCTTGTTATAGACCTGCACGATGTTCGGATTAACGTGGAAGATCATCGGACATTCATCCAGCGTTAAGTCTACAATCTGATGGTAGAGCGTCTCACGTTTGGCTGGATCGAATTCGGATCGCGCGCTGACCAGCAAATTGTCCATCTTCGGATTGTTGTATCCCCGCGAAGTTTTTCCGTTCAGGAAATTCCAGGACGTCGCGTCAGGGTCCGGGCCGTTCAGCGAAATGTCCTCCAGAAGTTGGTCGTATTTAGTGTTCAGCCATAAATTATTGAATCCACCCATGTCGAGATTTCGGATTTTGTATTTAATGCCGATTTGCGCCACCATATCGGCAACTAATTCGAGTTCTCTGCGCAGCCAATCCTTGTCGCTGGTGATCACTTCGACTTCGTAACCGCTCATCCCGGCTTGCGACATCAGTTGCTTCGCCTTGGCGATATCGCCGTTTTTAGGATAGCGCAACAAACTCCCGCGGTAGCCCATGTAGCCTTCTGGTATTTGATTGTCGGTGACCGTCGCCTCGCCATGATAGACCTCGTTTGCGATCGCCTCGCGGTCGATTGCGTACGAAATTGCCTGGCGAAGGAGTTTGTTCTCATAGGGAGCCGTCGGGTGGCGGGCGATATTGAATTGCTGATAGTCCCAGACCCAGCCGGCCGTTGAGCGATAGGTAAATGCGGAACTCGATTTGAGACCTTTTGCGGCCTCCGGATCCGGACGCGTGATGAAGTCGAACTCGTTCTTCAATAGCGCCTGCAGGCGTATGTTCGAATCCGGTACCGCGACGTAGACAAGCCGGTCGAGTTTAGGCAATCCCGGACGCCAATATTGAGGATGGCGGACCAGCACGATCTCGGAGCCGCGCGTCGATTCAATCATGAACGGGCCATTTCCGATCGGCAGCCAGCGGCAGCTTGCGCGCGGCCACGGGCACAGTTATGCAGCGCGGCGACTTCGTGAAGGTCGACATGGGTGCGATCTGTCTCGGCTACAACGCCGATTTTGTCCGCTCTTACTTCCTCGGCGAGACCAGTGCCAAACACCAGGAGATCTGGAAGCGCCTCAATGAAACGCAGTTGGAACTTGGTATGGGACTTCGCCCCGGGATAACGGGCGGCGAGATGTTCGAACGCGGCTATAGCCTCATCTCCAAACACCTTCCGAAATTCCCGCGCGAGTTTGTCGGCCACGGCGTCGGCATCGGCTCGCATGAACAGCCGCGCATGAACGAGGTCAACCGAACAGTTTTGGAAGTGCCGGCCGTGATCTGCATCGAATACAGCTACTACCATGATGGGTGCCGGCATCACACCGAGGACACGTTCCTCGTCACCGAAGCGGGGGTGGAGAATTGGACCGAAAGTTGCCCCCGCGAATTGATCGTCAAGGCTTGAACGAACGCCCTGTCGGGCGCAACATTGTGAGTGAACGCATGATCGCGCGTTATGAATCGAACAGCCGCTTGAGCAAAGCCGTCGTCGCCAATGGTTTCGTTTTCCTGTCGGGCATCACCGCAGAGGATGTTTCGGGCGACATCGAAGCTCAGACAAAGAGCGTTCTCAAACAAATTGACGCCTATCTCGCCCAGGCAGGCACGTCGAAGACACGGCTAGTCAGCGCCAATATATGGCTGTCGACCATCGCTGACGCTACCGGTATGAACAAAGTTTGGGAATCCTGGATCGACCGTGCCCACGCGCCGGCACGGGCCACGGTAGAATCCAAGCTCGCGACACCAGCGATTCTCGTCGAGATCATGGTTCAAGCAACGCTTTGACCGGTTTCATGTTGCGGGAGCGGCGGCAATGCTCCGAGCCATCAGCGTCTCAATCCCGCGCCGTCAGGCTTGAATTTGGAGGCGAGCCGATCTTGGCCGCGCGCGAGATTAAAGCGGTCTGCGTTGTCCATAACGAAACTTCGACGAGGACCACCTCACGTATCGATGAGAAGCGGTGATTGCCTGGCTCAAGATACTGCGCGACCGACATTGGACTCATCATAATGCAGGGCAAACCTTCGGTCGCCGATTCATCCCAGACTACGAACGGCCGCTTTGCGCCAATAGCGGTCGTTCCCTGAAAGGTCGGACTTGACCCAAAGTGCCTAGCGCACAAGAAGTATCTGCATTGCTATCGACGGTCGAAGGCGTTTGTATCAGTTCGGTCGAAAGTCGCT
>JAQGKJ010000159.1 GCA_028290165.1 Bradyrhizobium sp.
GATGACGCGCTGCTGCGGGATACCGTGCAGGAGGCCGGCGCGCTGGCGCTGGCGTTGTTTCGTACCGAACTGAAGAACTGGACCAAGGGCGCATCCTCGCCGGTGTCCGAAGCCGATATCGCGGTCAATGACCTCCTTGAAAAGCGGCTGCGGTCCGCCACGCCGGAATACGGCTGGCTGTCGGAAGAAAGCGCCGACGATGCAACGCGTCTAGGCAAACCTCTCGTCTGGATCGTCGATCCGATCGACGGCACCCGCGGCTATCTTGCCGGCCGCGAAGACTGGTGCGTGAGCGTGGCGCTGGTCGAGGACGCTTCGCCCGTGCTGGCTGCGGTGTTCGCGCCGGCCAGCGATGAATTCTTCTTTGCCGCGCGCGGGCAGGGCGCCACGTGCAACGACGTGCCGGTCCATGCGACATCCGGCACCGAGCTGGATTTTTCCCGCGTGGCTGGTCCGAAGCCGCTGGTCGAACGGCTCAAGCGATCATCCGGCGAAATCATCCTGCATCCCCGCATCGGATCCTTGGCGCTTCGGCTGTGCCGGGTCGCGCAAGGAAGCCTGGATGCGGCTTTTGCCGGCGGCCAGAGCCGCGACTGGGACCTTGCCGCGGCCAATTTGATCGTGCAGGAAGCGAATGGTAACATGACCGCGCTTTCGGGGGATACCATCCTCTACAATCGCCCGGAAGTGACGCATGGGGTGCTGGTGGCAGCGGGACGCGATCGTCATGCTCGCATTGTCGAGCATTTTCGAAACCGTCCCTTGCCCTGAACGCCCTCGATGCAGGTCAATAATCTTGTTTGCCGGGCACCGCGTTTAGGGAAAAGGAATCATGCCAGATAATGCCCCGCAGCAATTGCTCCATCTCGTGATCGGGGGCGAATTGACCGATCTCGGCGGTACCACGTTCAAGGATCTCGACAAGGTGGAGATCGTCGGCGTCTACCCAAATTACGCGACCGCTTATGCGGCGTGGAAGGCGAAGGCGCAGCAGACCGTGGACAACGCCCACATGCGCTATTTCGTCGTCCATCTCCACCGCCTGCTCGATCCGGGTCAAGACACAAAGCCTGCCCGTTGAAAAGACTGATCCGTAATGTGCTGCGCAGCAGCTGGGTGCAGCACGCTGTGGGTTTTCTCGCGGCCGAGTTCCTGCGGCTGGTCTGGCTGACCAACAAATTCAGTTTCGATCCTCCCAATGTCCATCAAAGGGTCGAGCCGCAACTGCCGGCGATCTTCGCGTTCTGGCACGGCCAGCATTTCATGACGCCGTTCATCAAGACCAAGGACAGCCACCTTGCCAAGGTGCTGATTTCGCTGCATCGCGACGGCGAATTCAACGCGATCGCCGCCGAACGACTCGGCATCGGCACCATCCGCGGCTCCGGCGATCACGGTTCGGCATTTCACCGCAAGGGCGGCGTCGGCGCCTTCAGGGAGATGGTGCGCGCGCTCGAGGACGGCTATAACATCGCCTTGACTGCGGACGTGCCGAAGCGCTCGCGGGTCGCGGGGCTCGGCATCATCATGCTGGCGCGCGAATCCGGACGGCCGATCATGCCCTTTGCCATGGCGACCAGCCGTTTCATCCGGTTGAAGAATTGGGACCGCACTACCATCAATTTGCCATTCGGAAGGGGCGCATTGGTGGGCATTGAAGAGATTTATGTGCCGCCGGATGCCGATGCCGAGGTCATGGAAAAACTGCGCGCCCGACTGGAAGCCTATCTGAACGAAGTCACCCGGCGCGCCTATGTGCAGGTCGGCCGTCCGGAAGAGGCGAGTCATGGCTAACTCCCTGCCGATGACGCTGCGCGTCTACCAGAAGCTGTCGTCTGCGGTGGTGCCGCTGGCGCCGGCGCTGATCAAGCGGCGGCTCAAGCAAGGCAAGGAGGATCCGGCGCGGATCGGTGAGCGCCGCGGCATGAGCCGGGATATCCGGCCGCACGGACCATTGGTGTGGATTCACGGCGCCAGCGTCGGCGAGGTGCTGGCCGCCGCCGCCCTGATCGAGAAATTGCGGGCGCTGAATATCCGCATCCTCCTGACCTCGGGCACGGTGACTTCGGCGGCGATCGTCGCCAAGCGGTTTCCCGCCGACATCATCCATCAATATGTGCCGTACGACTCGCCGCGTTATGTCGCGCGCTTTCTCGATCACTGGCGGCCTTCGCTGGCGCTGTTCATCGAGTCCGATTTATGGCCCAATCTGATCCTGTCGAGCGCGGCGCGGCGGCTGCCGATGGTCCTGATCAACGGCCGGATGTCGCACCGCTCGTTCCCGCGCTGGCGCAGGGTGACCGGAACGATCTCCGCATTGCTCGGCCGGTTCGACATCTGCCTCGCCCAATCGCGTGTCGACGCGGAGCGCTTTACCGCGCTCGGCAGCCGCAACGTCATTACCACGGGAAATCTGAAACTGGATGTTCCGGCGCCGCCCGCCGACTCCGCCAAGCTGGAGCGGTTGATGGCGGTGACCCGCGGCCGCCCGATCATCGTCGCGGCGTCGACCCATCCCGGCGAAGAGGACATCCTGCTTGACGCGCATCGCACGCTCGCGGGGTTCTTTCCGTCGCTGCTCACCGTGATCGTGCCGCGACATCCCGATCGCGGCGAAGTGATCGCCCGTACCATCGGGGCTACCGGCCTGCACGTTGCTTTGCGCTCGCGCGAGGAACTGCCGACGGCGACGACCGATATCTATGTCGCGGACACCATGGGTGAACTGGGATTGTTCTACCGGCTGGCGCCGATCGTGTTCATGGGCGGATCGCTGATCGAACGCGGCGGGCAGAATCCGATCGAGGCGGTCAAGCTCGGCGCCTCGATCGTTCACGGCCCCCACGTGTTCAATTTCACCGATGTCTACGAGGCGCTCGACAGCGCGGGCGGCGCGCGACGGGCCGACACGCTGGAAGCGCTGGTGAAGCAGTTCGGCCAGCTACTGGCCGACCCGGTGGCGCGCGAGCTGTCGGTTGAGGCCTCGGAGCGCGTGGTTGGAGAACTCGGCGGCGCGCTCGATCGCACCCTCGCAGCGCTGGAGCCGTACCTGTTGCAATTGCGGCTCGAATTGGGGGCCGCGAATGCGTGAGCCGGCCTTCTGGCACCGGCCGCCGTCCTGGACATCCTCACTACTGACGCCGCTCGGCGCACTTTATGGCTTCATCGCCGGCCAGCGAATGCAACGCCAGGGTTTTGACGCCGGCATCCCCGTGTTCTGCGTCGGCAACTATCACGTCGGTGGTGCCGGCAAGACGCCTCTGGTGCTGGCACTGACGAAATGCCTGCGCGATCTCGGCGAGACGCCGGTCGTGCTCAGCCGCGGCTATGGCGGACGATTGCACGGGCCGATTACGGTCGATCCGCTGCGGCATGCGGCCCTGGATGTCGGCGACGAACCGCTGATGATGGCAGGTTCTGTGCCGGTCGTCGTCGCGCGCGACCGTATCGCGGGCGTCGCGCTGGCGCGGTCGCAAGGCGCCAGCGTGATCCTGATGGACGACGGCTTTCAAAACCCCGCCATCGCCAAGGATACTTCGCTGATCGTGATCGACGGCGACCGCGGGCTTGGCAACGCTTGCGTGTTTCCCGCCGGTCCCTTGCGCGCGCCGCTGCCGTCGCAACTGGAGCGCACCGATGCGCTGGTCGTCGTCGGCGATGGCGCTGCGGCCGAAGCCGTCGCCGCCGCGATCGCGGCGCGGGACAAGCCGGTGCTGTCGGCGCATCTCAGGGCGGATGATGCCTCCGCGGCTTCGCTCCGCGGCAAGCGCGTGCTCGCCTTCGCCGGAATCGGCGATCCCGGCAGGTTTTTCAGGACGCTGGGTGCCTGCGGGATCGAGGTTGCCCGGGAGCGCGCGTTCGCCGATCACCATCCGTTTTCGAAAGGCGAGATCGAAACCCTGATCGCCGAGGCCAAACGCGATGCGCTGATCCTGGTGACGACGGAAAAGGATCTGGCGCGGCTGCGGCAGGCCGGGGGGCTTCCGGGTTGGGCGAACGATATCGTGCCGTTTAAGGTGACGCTGGAGTTCGACAGAGCGGAAAAACTGCGAAAGTTCATTTCGGAGCAGCTGTTCAGAGCGCGCGAGAGGAGGTTTCGATGAAGGGGTAGTGGGCACGGCGCAAAGCGCGCGCCTTTGCCCACCCTGCGATGTCAGCTCTTCAGCGCGCCGGGAAAATGTCGCTGCAGCACCGCGCTCGGGACGGCGTAGGCCTCCTGCAGATCGACGCTCCAGTATTTCAGTTCATCCAGCGGAATCCGCGCATCGGTCACCGCGCAGCGCACATAGGTTCCCGGCGAGATCACGCGGAAATCGCCATCCAGATATTGCACCTGCGCTTCGCCATGGCCTGAGGGTCCGAATTTATTCAGCACGGTTGAACTCTCCGATGAGGCGGCCGGCGACGAGGGCCGGACTAAATGCTTTTCCAAACTCGATCTATCATAAATAGGTCTTGCTGTCCGCCCGTCAAACCCACCGATTTGTGATGAATTTTCGCTTATCGCGCATGCTAACCTTTGGTCGATGGACCGCTGTTTCAAAGCACCATAACGACCCGGCAATTCAGATGCGTGCGCTGTCAGCAATCACATTCCTGACGCTATTTGCCGTGGCTTTTGCCGCGGGCGCCGCGCCGCTGCCTTCCCCGCATCAGGTCGACATACCCTTGGGGACCGTGACCTTGCACGCGGAGCTTTACAAGCCCGACGGTGACGGCCCGTTTCCGGTGGTGATCGCGCTGCACGGCTGCGGCGGATTGGCCGGCCATTCCGAGCCGGTGCTGCCGCGCTATCGCGATTGGGCCGAGCAATTGCTGAAGGGCGGCAATGCTGTGCTGCTGCCGGACAGCTATGGTTCGCGCGAGCTCGGTCCGCAATGCCGCGTCAATGACAGGGAGCGCCGTGTGCGCGCCCGCCGCGAGCGGGTGGCGGACATCATGGCGTCCCGGCAATGGCTGGTGCAGCAGCCCTGGGCGGCGCATGACCGCATCAGCCTGCTGGGATGGGCGAATGGCGCCAGTGCACTGTTGTGGGCGGTGCGTCCGCAATTGGCGTCGCGCAATGTCGAGCCGGACTTCCGCTCGGCGATCGCCTTCTATCCGGATTGCCGGATTTCTTCCGGCCTCGGCTGGAGCGCGCGGGT
>JAQGKJ010000160.1 GCA_028290165.1 Bradyrhizobium sp.
CACAACCGGGAGTTTTAGCCGTCAGCCCCCTGTACATACGTGGAATGGGCCTCTCGTGCAAGGGAAGCGTCGCAGCGCGGCAACACTTGGCCTTATTCGCCATTAGTGCGTTAGGCTTCGGTTAACCCTGTGGTCCTATTGCGGTAAGAGGTGGGCCGCTCGGAGGCACGGATTCGTTGGCGAGCCGCGCAAATCATCGGTTTTTGCTGGGATGCGCGCTACTGTGCGCTGCAGCATTGCTTTGCTCCGATGCTACCCTGGTTGGTGCGAAGGAAGGTCAACCATCCGGCCCGGCCGCCGCCCCGAATTTTCCCATCGCCTCGAATGCCCGATTGGCCGGCGATGCCAAGCAGACCCGCTTCGTCCTTGATCTCGACAAGACGATTCCATTTCGCGCCTTTGCGCTTGCCGACCCGTATCGGGTGGTCGTGGACATTCCCCAAATCAACTTTCAGCTTCCCGCCGGCGTCGGCACTGCCGGGCGCGGGCTGATCAAGGCATTCCGCTATGGCCTGGTGATGCCCGGCGGTTCGCGGCTCGTGTTCGATCTGACCGGCCCGGCGAGGATCGCCAACTCCTATGTGCTCGATGCAGCCAACGGCCAACCGCCGCGGCTGGTCCTCGAGCTCGAAGAGGTGGACCGCACCGCCTTCGTTCAGGCGCTCGGAGCCGAAAGCCGGCCTGAGCTGAGACCCGCCATCGCGGATACCGCGGAGACCGCTACCGCCGCACAGGCGGTCACGCAGTCCCCCCCTCCACCAAAGCCCGCGGCGCCCGCGGATTTGCGTCCGGTGGTCGTGATCGATCCGGGCCATGGCGGCCTCGACAACGGCACGCAGGCCGGCGGCGAAGCCGAGAAAATCCTGGTGCTGGGATTTGGGCTGGCGCTGCGCGATCGCATCGAGAAGGGCGGCAAATACCGCGTCGTCATGACCCGTACCGACGACACCTTCATTCCGCTTGCCGACCGGGTCAAGATCGCGCGTAACGCGTCGGCGGCGCTGTTTGTGTCGATCCATGCCGACGCCTTGCCGCGTCGCGAGGGCGACGCCCAGGGGGCAACCATCTACACGCTCTCCGACAAGGCCTCCGACGCGGAGGCCGAAAGGCTGGCGGAAGCGGAAAACAAGGCCGATGCCATCGGCGGGGTCAACCTGACCGAGGAGCCGACCGATGTTGCCGACATTCTGATCGACCTGGCGCAGCGCGAAACCCGCACCTTCTCGAACCGGTTCGCCCGCCTGCTGATGGGCGAGATGAAAAATACCGTGCGGATGCACAAGCACCCCCTGAAATCCGCGGGCTTCAAGGTCCTCAAGGCGCCCGACGTGCCGTCGGTGCTGATCGAGCTTGGCTATGTCTCCAACAAGGGCGACCTCGAACATCTGGTTTCGGAGAACTGGCGGTCGAAGACCGTTGGATCGATGGCCCAGGCGATTGACGCTTTTTTCGCCAAACGGCTGGCGACCGCAGGGCCGCCGAATTGAAACGGGAACCCTTACGGCTGCGGAAGCCCTAGTTTGGCCACAGCGGCAGCTTTATAAAAAACTACGGTGGGATAATCGGAATCGCTCTAAATTTCCTCCCGGCCAACGTATTATGCGCCGGCGCGGAACGGCAGATCGTTCCGCGGCAGTATTTTCGCTGAGGCAAACGCCGCGGGCTGCGGCGCAATGGTTGAACGGATCATCGCTAATGCGCTTGCTGGTGCGGTTTATGGGTTTCTTGTTCGCCGCCGGAACCGTCGTGTTCCTGGTGGGCGTCGCCGCCGCCGCAGGGCTGATCTGGCATTTTTCCAGGGATCTGCCGGACTATTCGCAGCTTCAGGATTATGAACCGCCAGTGATGACGCGCGTCCACGCGGCCGACGGCGCGCTGCTCGGCGAATATTCCAAGGAGCGGCGTCTGTATCTGCCGATCCAGGCGGTTCCAAAACTGGTCGTCAACGCGTTCCTGGCGGCCGAGGATAAAAACTTCTACGAACATGGCGGCATCGATTTCTCCGGCATGGCGCGCGCTGCCGTGCTCTATGCGCAGAATTACGGCTCCAACCGCCGACCGCAGGGCGCATCCACCATCACCCAGCAGGTCGCGAAGAACTTCCTTCTGACCAACGAGGTGTCGTTCACGCGCAAGATCAAGGAAGCCTTGCTGGCGATGCGGATCGAGCGTGCCTATTCCAAGGACAAGATCCTCGAGCTCTATCTCAATGAAATCTATCTCGGCCTTGGCGCCTACGGTGTCGCCGCGGCATCACTGGTCTATTTCGACAAATCGGTGAACGAACTGACGGTCGCGGAGGCGGCTTATCTGGCGGCGTTGCCGAAGGCGCCGGCGGCGCTGCATCCGGTGCGCAACCGTGATCGCGCGATCGAGCGCCGCAATTACGTGGTCGACCGTCTGCTGGAAAATGGCTGGATCAAGCAGGCCGATGCCGACAAGGCCCGCAAGGATCCGCTGAACGTCACCAACCGCAGCAACGCCGCGCACATCTTCGCCGTCGAATTTTTCGCGGAGGAAGTCCGCCGCGACGTGTTCGAGCGCTACGGCGAAAAGAAACTCTATGAAGGCGGCCTGTCGGTGCGGACCACGCTCGATCCGAAGATTCAGGTGATGGCGCGCAAGACCATGGTGACCGGCCTGGTCAATTATGACGAACAGCAGGGTTGGCGCGGCGCCATCAGCAAACTCGACATATCCGGCGACTGGGGCCTGAAGCTCGCCGACGTCAAATCGCTGTCGGACATCTCGCCCTGGCGAATGGCCGTGGTGCTGGAGACCAGCGAGCAGTCGGCGCGCATCGGCTTCCAGCCCGGCCGTGAACTGGGCGGCGCCGTCAGCAAGGAGCGGCAGACCGGGCTGATCACGCTGGACGGCGTCAGATGGGCAAAGGCGGCTTCCGGATCGGGGCGGGGCAGGACACCGAGCGCGGTGTCGCAAGTACTTTCGCCGGGCGACGTCATCTATGCAGACCCGTTGATCGCCAAGGACGGCAATGCCGTCGAGGGCCAGTTCCGGCTGCGGCAGTTGCCGGAGGTTTCCGGTGCGATGGTGGTGATGGATCCCTGGACCGGCCGCGTGCTTGCGATGGTCGGCGGGTTCTCCTTCGACCAGAGCCAGTTCAATCGTGCGACGCAGGCTTACCGGCAGCCGGGCTCGTCGTTCAAGCCGATCGTATATTCTTCGGCGCTCGACAACGGCTATACGCCGTCGACCGTGGTGATCGATGCCCCGATCGAAATCGATCAAGGGCAGGGCTCCGGCGTCTGGCGCCCGGAGAACTATTCGTCGGGCAAATATAACGGGCCAACAACGCTGCGTAACGCGCTGCGGCTGTCGCTGAACACGGTGACGGTGCGGCTGGCGCAGGATATCGGCATGCCCCTGATTGGCGAATACGCCAAGCGCTTCGGTGTCTATGACGAGTTGCCGAACTATCTGTCCTACGCGCTCGGCGCCGGCGAGACCACGGTGATGCGGATGGTCACGGCGTATTCGATGTTCGACAATGGCGGCCGGCGCGTGAAGCCGACCTTGATCGACCGCATTCAGGACCGTTACGGCCATACGATCTTCAAGCACGACGCCCGTGAGTGCCGCGGCTGCGACGCGCCCGGTGGCTGGAAGAATCAGCCCGAGCCGCAGCTTGTCGACCGCCGCGAGCAGGTGCTGGATTCGATGACGGCCTATCAGATCACCTCGATGATGGAAGGCGTGGTGCAGGCCGGCACGGCGACGGTCGTGAAGGAAGTCGGCAAGCCGATCGCGGGCAAGACCGGCACCACCAACGATGAAAAGGATGCCTGGTTCATCGGCTTCTCGCCTGACATCGTGGTCGGCATCTATATGGGTTACGACAAGCCGCGCAACCTCGGCCGGGGCGCCACCGGCGGACATCTGGCCGCGCCGATCGCGCGCGACTTCCTGAAACTCGCGCTCGTCGACAAGCCGGCGATCCCGTTCAAGGTGCCGGCCGGCATCAAGCTGATCCGCGTCGTTGCCAAGACCGGCATGCGGGCAGGTCCGGGCGAGACCGGCGGCGTCATTCTCGAAGCCTTCAAGCCGGGCACCGCGCCGCCGGATAATTACTCGGTCATCGGGGTTGCCGATGCCGACGGACGTTCGCTGCAGCCGTCGCCGGATGCGGATCGCACGCTGATTCGCCCGGGTACCGGCGGGCTTTACTGACGCGAAGCGAAGTTAAGCAGCGGTTCGCAAAAGAATGCATGCGGGCCGATTGCGCTTTGCGGCCGTCGCCGCTACATCCCTCGCAGCACCAACAATCGCGGCGTTCGCCGCAGATCAGAGAAACCATGCGCGCTGAAGTCGAACGCCTCGTCGAAGAGATCAAGCAGTCGGTCGGGCTGCTGAGGAGGCATCTTTGACGTCGAAAAATCGAAGGCGCGTCTGGCGGAACTGAACAAGCTCGCCGAAGACCCCAATCTCTGGAACGATCCCCAGAAGGCACAAAAGCTGATGCAGGAGCGGACCTCGCTGGAGGACGCGCTCAACGGCATCGGCAAGGTCGAGCGCGAGCTTGAGGACAATATCG
>JAQGKJ010000166.1 GCA_028290165.1 Bradyrhizobium sp.
ACGCCTCCGGCAACTGGCCCGACAGCAGCCGGCCGGACTTGTCGGTGATGGTGCCGGAAATCATCACGGGCACGTCGATGCCGCGCTCTTCGGTGATTTCGGCGATCGCATACAGCGCCGCCTTGGCGTTGAGCGTGTCGAAAATGGTCTCGACCAGCAGCAAATCGGCGCCGCCGTCCAGAAGACCTTTGATCTGTTCGCCGTAAGCCGCGCGCAGATCATCGAAGGTGACGGCGCGGAAGCCGGGGCTGGATACGTCAGGCGAGATCGAGGCGGTGCGGTTGGTCGGGCCGATCGCGCCGGCGACAAAGCGGGGCTTGCCGTCCTCGGCCGTCACCCGCTCGGCGGCGCTGCGCGCAAGTTTTGCACCCTCGAGATTCATCTCATAGGCGATGCCGGAAAGGTCGTAATCGGCCTGCGCGATCGAGGTCGAGGAAAACGTGTTGGTGGCGACGATGTCGGCGCCGGCGCGCAGATAATCGGCGTGGATGTCCTCGATCGCCTTCGGCTGGGTCAGGATCAGAAGATCGTTGTTGCCGCGGAGGTCGCGATGGAAATCCTTGAACCGTTCGCCGCGGAACGCCGCCTCGTCATATTGCAGCCCCTGGATCATGGTGCCCATGGCGCCGTCGAGCACCAGGATGCGTTCGCGGGCGAGAGCGAGCAAAGCGGTTCGCTTGGGGGAAACAGAAACAGTCATCGGATCAAGCGGCTTTCTGTGCGCCATTCGGGCGAATGCCAAGCAAATGGCTGATCGCGAACACGAGGTCGGCGCGGTTCATGGTGTAGAAGTGAAAGGTATCGACGCCATGCTTGGCCAGTTTCTGCACCTGGCCGGCGGCAACCGTCGCCGCCACCAGCTTGCGGGTTTCGGCATCGTCGTCGAGGCCCTCGAATTTTTCGGCAAGCCAGTCCGGCACGGTGGTGCCGGCGCGGGTGACGAAGTTGCGGGCCTGCTTGAAATTGTGCATCGGCATGATGCCGGGTACGATCGGGATAGCGATGCCGCGCGCACGCACGCGGTCGAGATATCGAAAGTAGAGGTCGTTGTCGAAGAAGACTTGCGTGATGGCGCGGGCAGCGCCGGCATCGACCTTGGCCTTCAGGACATCGATGTCGGCATCGAAGTCGGGGCTTTCGGGATGCTTCTCGGGGTAGGCGGAGACCGAAATCTCGATGTCCGGATGCTGCCGCTTGATCCCGGCAACGAGATCCGCCGAAGTTTTATAACCATCCGGATGCGTGGTGTAGGCCGTGCCGATGCCGCCGGGCGGATCGCCGCGAAGGGCGACGATATGGCGGACGCCGACGTCGTGATAGCGGCCGACGATCTCGTCGATGTCGCCGCGCGCTGCTCCCACGCAGGTCAGATGCGCGGCCGGGGTCAGACTGGTTTCAGCGAGGATGCGGGTGATGGTGGAATGGGTGCGCTCCCGCGTCGATCCGCCGGCGCCATAGGTCACCGACACGAAATTGGGGGTGAGCGGCGCCAGACGCTTGATGGTGTCCCACAGATTGCGCTCCATCTCCTCGGTCTTGGGCGGGAAGAACTCGAAGGAGATCGCAGGCGATTTGAGCGCGCGGTGGCCATCGGGCGCGGGCGGCGTAACCTCGGTCATGGCACCACAAACTCCACTTAGAACGCTTCGGACGTCAGGCTTAGCTGCCGGGCGCTAAAATAGGCCAAACAGCAAAGATCAAATAGCCCACCGATGATGGGAAGTAGCCCAAAATCTCTAGAAAAATATAAGAGGAGTCAATTGATCTCCGAGAGTGGGCAATAAATTATAAAGAGACGAGTCTCGGCCTAAATTGAGGAATATCTAATATTTATAGATATTTACTGCAAAGTGGCGCTGAGACCTAGCTTGAAAATGGCAATGGGCAAAATGGAATTCGATGTCAGATATGCGCTATTGGCCCACTTTCCGTATGCGACGGACTATCGCTTCAAGCGCGCGGCGCGTGTCTGATCTGCATGATAGGCATCATTGTGGGCCCCCAACCGCGTACTAATTTGAGCGCCATGATCCCACTCTCCATCCTCGACCTCTCCGTCGTCACCACGGGCACCAGGCCCGCGGCGGCGCTGCGCAACAGCATCGATCTGGCGCGCCACGCGGATCAACTGGGATACGTCCGCTACTGGCTGGCCGAGCACCACAATCTCGCTTCGGTCGCAAGCCCCGCGCCGGACATCATGATCGGCCAGATTGCCGCCGCGACGAACCGGATTCGCGTGGGGTCCGGCGGCGTCATGCTGCCGAACCATGCGCCGCTGGTGATCGCCGAGCGTTTCAAGATGCTGGAGGCGCTGTTTCCCGGCCGGATTGATCTCGGCCTCGGCCGTGCACCCGGCACCGATGGCGCCACCGCCTATGCGCTGCGCAGCCGGCTCGATCGCCGCGAGGGCGACGATTTTCTCGAACGGCTGCATGAATTGATATTGTGGGAGACCCGCGATTTCCCGCCGAACCATCCCTTCAACAATGTGGTGGCGATGCCGGACGACACGCCGCTGCCGCCGATCTGGCTGCTCGGCTCAAGCGATTACAGTTCGGAACTCGCGGCCCAGATCGGCATGGGCTTTGCGTTTGCGCATCATTTTGCCTCTTACGACGCGGTTGAAGCGCTGACCAACTATCGCGCGCATTTCAAGCCGTCCGCCTGGCGCGCGACGCCGCATGGCATTCTCGCTGTCGCTGCGGTTGCCGCCGAAACCGACGCGGAGGCCGACCGTCTCGCATCGTCGATGGATCTCAATCGCCTGCGCCGCGACCGCGGCCAATACTCGCCGCTGCCGAGTGTCGAGGAGGCGCTGGCCTATCCCTACACTGAAAGCGAACGCGCCTCCGTCGCCCGCAATCGCTCGCGGCTGTTCGTCGGCAGCCCGGCGACGATCATACAAAAGCTGCAGCCGATGATCACGGCAAGCCAGGCCGATGAACTGATGATCATCACGGCGGTGTACGATCACGACGCGCGCAAGAAATCCTACAGCCTGCTCGCGGACGCGTTCGGGCTGGGGAAGAAAGCGGCGGCGTAAAACTTCGTCGTCCTTTGCGAAAGCAGGGACGACACGTGGCGAGGCGAGGCAAAGTGGGGGTGCCTTATGCTGAGGACATTTCTTCTGACGCTGGGGCTGCTGTGCTGTGTGCCGGCAATGTCGGCAGCCCAGGCACAATGCACCACGGCCACGCTTCAAGGCCAGTTCGTGTTCACCGGCCGCGGATTTATCGAGGCCGCCGAGCCCGGCATCCAGCGTGTCCATTACGGCATCTTCGTTTTCGATGGCGCGGGCAAGCTCACGGGCAAGCAATCATCCAGCCGGGGCGGCAAGATCGGCCGCGAAAAACTTGAGGGGGCCTACAACCTTGATGCCGACTGCACGGGAACGATGGAATTCGGCACGGTACCCAATCACGGTGGCCAGACCCATTGGGACCTCTACGTTACCGAAGACCACAAGAGGGGTCACATCATCCGCATGGATGACGGCTCTATGGAGGTCAGGAGTTTTGAGAAATAATCCTCCGCCGTCGTCCCTGCGAAAGTTCGCAGGGACCCATAACCACCGGCGTTAATTTTGCGGAAGGTGTCGACCACACTGCCCTATCCGCAGATCACGCGGTATGGGTCCCTGCTTTCGCAGGGACGACATGGTGATGTGCCTCTTACTCCTGCTTCTCGCTGAACGTGGCGCGGAAGGGGTGGCCGCGATAGACCCCGACAATCCTGAATTCGCGCGCGAAGAATTTCAACTCCTCGAGCGCAAACGCCAGATTCCTGTCCTCAGGATGGCCGTCGACGTCGGCGTAAAACTGCGTGGCGAAGAAATTGCCGTCGACCATGTAGCTTTCGAGCTTGGTCATGTTGACGCCGTTGGTGGCAAAGCCGCCCATCGCCTTGTAGAGCGCGGCGGGCAAGTTGCGCACCCGGAAAACAAAAGTAGTGACCAGCGGCCCCGAGCCCTGCCTGGCCCAGTGCGCCTCGCGCGCCAGCACCACGAAGCGCGTGGTGTTGTGGGTTTCGTCCTCGACATCGGCCGAGAGGATATCGAGGCCGTAGATGTCGGCCGCCAGCTTCGAGGCAATCGCCGCGCAGGATTTGTCGCCGCGCTCGGCGACGACGCGGGCGCTTCCCGCGGTATCGGCCGACACGATCGGCTTGATGCCGAGCTTGCGGATGACGCGGCGGCATTGGCCGAGCGCATGGACGTGGCTCTCGACGGTCTTGATGTCCGCCAGCCTGGCGCCGCGCGGCGCCATAAGCTGATGGCGGATCGGCAAAAACCATTCGCCGACGATGAACAGGCCGGACTGCGGCAACAGATGATGGATGTCGGCGACGCGGCCGGCGACCGAGTTCTCGATCGGGATCATGCCGAGATCCGCTTCCCCTGAGGCGATCGCGGCCAGCGCGTCCTCGAAGGTCGGGCAGGCCAGCGGCTCGGCCTCGGGATAGGCTTCGGCAATGGCGATATGGGAATTCGCGCCCGGCTCGCCCTGGAACGCGATTTTCATGGTTTTTGTCGCTTGTTTGATCATGGCGCCTTGTATCAGCCGCTCAGACTTTTGCCAGTATCGCGCGTGCAGTTTCGAGATCGGCCGGCGTGTCGACACCGCGCGGCACCGTGTCGACGATGGTGATGTCGATGCGCATCCCGGCCTCGAGTGCCCGCAGTTGCTCGAGTTTTTCTTGTTGCTCCAGGGGTGAAGGTGGCAGCGCCACGAAGCGCTCCAAGGCCGCGCGGCGGTAGGCATAAAGGCCGATATGGTGATAGCGCGGCCCGTCGCCCCAAGGCGCGGTGGCGCGCGTAAAGTAAAGCGCACGCAGCCGTCCCGAACCCAAGGGCGAGCCGATCGCCTTCACCACACTCGGCGCGGTTTTTTCTTCCTCGGTATGGATTTCGGCGGCAAGGGTTGCAATATCGACCGCGGGGTCGGCCAGCGGGTCGAGCACGCTCTTGATGTTGTCCGGCAAAATAGTCGGGAAATCGCCCTGCAGGTTGACGACGATTTCGGCCTCGCCCCTGGGATCGAGCTTGCAAAGCGCCTCGTAAATCCGGTCCGAGCCGGACGGGTGATCGGCGCGCGTCATGACTGCTTCCCCGCCATGGGACTTAACCGCGGCCGCAATTTCAAGGGTGTCGGTGGCGACCGCCACGCGGCCGATTTGCGCGGCTTCGGCCCGGCGCAGCACATGGACGATCATCGGCAGGCCGGCAATGTCCAATAGCGGCTTGCCGGGCAGGCGGGTCGCCGCCATGCGGGCGGGAATGAGCACAAAAGTACGGTTTTCAGTCATCCAAGTGAGGTCTGGACCCGGTTGATAACAAGCGGGAAATGATGGGGATTGGGTGAAAGTCGGCGCATTTATACGGGTTGCCAGAGCACGGGCAAACCGATATCTCATCGTTGCTCGGGGTGCAGTGCGAAAGCCTGATTCCTGATGCATCCGCGGCCGCTTCTCGCCGGCCTTAAGTCGACATTTCCGGCCCCGGAGCCTGATCCAATATGGACTCCTTCGAACTCAATAAAATTCTCGGTGCCATCCTCGGCACCTGCCTTGTTCTCTTGGTCACGAGTTTTACGGCCGGCGCGCTGTTCGCGCCCGTCATGCCGCAAAAGCCGGGTTACGAGATTGTCGCGAAGGAAACCGAAAGCGGCGCAGCCAAGGAAGCCGCGCCGCCGCCGTCCGAGCCGATCGAGAAACTGCTGCAGACTGCCTCCGTCGAGAAGGGTGCCGCCGCTGCCAAGAAATGCGGCGCCTGCCACACCTTCGAGAAGGGAGGCCCCAACCGCGTCGGTCCGAATCTCTACGGGATCGTCGGCGACCACAAGGGCGAGGGACGCGGGTTTAATTTCTCGGCGGCCATGAAGGCCAAGGGTGGCACCTGGACCTATGACGACCTCAATCAGTTCATCGCCAACCCCAAGGGCTTTGTTCCGGGCACCGCGATGGGCTTTGCCGGCATTCCGAAGGATAGCGAGCGCTCCGACGTGATTGCCTATCTGCGCACGCTGTCGGACAATCCGGTTCCTCTGCCGACGGCGTCGAAATAACGGCCCTCCCGGCCAAGGGTGATTTTCTTGCAACCAACGGCCGGGCCATTGCCTGGCCGTTTTGCTGTTCTCACCCGCGCATGATCCGCCAAAGCATGTCCTTGAGCTTGACCCGGGGGTGTGAGCGGTTTGGCGGTAAGATCACGCGCCTGTTATGAATTGGAGCGCGACCGGACGCAAAACCGGTGCCCACTTTTTGCTGCTCGCGCTCTCGTCATCGGGACGTTTCGCCGCAGCGCCGCCGCTGACAGGCTAGTATCATGAGGAAAAAGCAACATAATCGGTCGAACCCTTGCCTTATACTGCGTCCTTACTAGTTGGCGGTACGTAAGAGGAATTCTGCATTTGGCCATTACCCGACGACACCTTCTTCAGAGCGGAGCTTTTGCCGCGGTCGCCCCGGCATTAGCCGCCACAACCGGTCTTCCGCTGGGCGCGGCCCATGCGCAGACGGCAGCGGGCGAACCGGCCTGGCGGCACGCGCTGTCCTTGTTCGGAGACATCAAATATCCACCCGACTTCAGGCGCTTCGATTACGTCAATCCGGATGCGCCCAAGGGCGGCGTCGCCCGCATGATCTCGATCGGCACCTTCGACAATTTCAACATCGCCGTCTCCGGCGTCAAAGGCTCGATCGCGCCGGCCGCCGCCCTGATCTACGAAACGCTGATGACGCGGTCGCAGGACGAGGTCGCGACCGAATATGGTTTGCTGGCGGAGGCCGCCTCCCATCCCGACGATTTCGGCTGGGTTACCTATCGTCTTCGCAAGGAGGCTCGCTGGCACGACGGCAAGCCGGTGACGCCGGAGGATGTGATTTTTTCGATCGAGGCGCTGAAGAAGAACAGCCCATTTTATGCCTCGTACTATCGCCACGTCGCGAAGGCCGAAAGGACCGGCGAGCGCGATATCAAGTTCACCTTCGACTCTCCGGGAAATCGCGAATTGCCGACCATCGTCGGCGAGCTGCTGGTATTGCCGAAACATTATTGGGAAGGCGCCGACAGCCAGGGTCGCCAGCGCGACATCTCGGCGACGACGCTGGAGCCGCCGCTCGGCTCCGGCCCCTATCGCATCAAGGAATTCGTCGCCAGCCGGTCGGTCAAGCTGGAGCGGGTGAAGGATTACTGGGGCGCCAACCTGCCGGTACGGATCGGCGAGAACAATTTCGACGAAATGCGCTTCGAGTTTTTCCGCGACAACACCGTGGCGCTGGAAGCGTTCAAGGCCGATCAGGCTGACTGGATCACCGAGAATTCGGCCAAGCAATGGGCGACCGCCTATGATTTTCCGGCGGTCACCGAAAAGCGTGTGGTCAAGGAAGAATTCCCGATCAACGATTCCGGCCGGATGCAGGGCTTCGTCCTCAATCTGCGCCGCGACCAGTTCAAGGACGCGCGGGTGCGCCGGGCGTTCAACTACGCCTACGATTTCGAGGAGATGAACAAGCAGCTGTTCTACGGGCAATACAAGCGCATCGGCAGCTACTTCGATGGAACCGAGCTTGCATCAACCGGCCTGCCGGAAAGTCAGGAACTGGAGATCCTCGAAACGGTGCGCGACAAGGTTCCGCCCGAGGTCTTCACCACGCCCTATCAAAATCCGGTCGGCGGCAATCCGGAAGCCGTGCGCGCCAATCTGCGGGAGAGCGCGCGGCTTTTGAAGGAAGCCGGCTTCGAGGTGCGTGACCGCAAGCTGGTGGATGCCGCGGGCAAGCCGGTCAGCGTCGAGATCCTGGTTCAGGATCCCTCCTCCGAGCGGATCGCGCTGTTTTATAAGCCGTCACTGGAACGCCTTGGCGTGAACACCTCGATCCGCGTCGTCGATGATGCGCAGTATCAGAATCGGCTGCGCAGCTTCGACTTCGATATGATCATCGACCTCTGGGGAGAATCGCTGTCGCCCGGCAACGAGCAGCGCGAATTCTGGGGATCGCAGACCGCCGATCTGCCCGGCTCAAAAAACACCATCGGCATCAAGAATCCCGCTGTTGATGCGCTGATCGACAAGGTCATCTTCGCCAAGGACCGCGCCAACCTGGTGGCCGCCACAAAAGCGCTCGACCGCGTGCTGCTGTGGAATTTCTACGTGGTGCCGCAATTCACCTATGGCTTTTCGCGTTATGCGCGCTGGGACCGCTTCAGCCATGCCGAACCGCTGCCGAAATACGGCCGTTCCGGCCTGCCTTCGCTGTGGTGGTTCGATGCTGAAAAGGCCGCCAGGATCGGCAAGCGATCTTGAGGGATTTTTCGCGCATGGCGCAGTTCTCCCGCCGGCACGTGCTCGGTTTAGGCATTGGCGCGTTGAGCTCGCCAATGCTGCGGCCGGCGATCGCCGCCGATGTCGCCACCGAGGCTCATGGCATATCGGTGTTCGGCGACCTGAAATATCCTGCCGACTTCCATCATTTCGACTACGTCAATACGGCGGCGCCGAAGGGCGGGATGTTTTCGCTGATTCCGTCGGTGCGCGCCTACAATCAGTCGTACCAGACCTTCAACTCGCTCAATTCCTATATCCTGAAGGGCGACGGCGCGCAGGGCATGGACATGACGTATGCGCCGCTGATGGAGCGCGCCAACGACGAACCGGACTCGATGAACGGCCTGGTTGCCAAATCGGTGCAGATTTCGGCCGACAAGCTGACCTATCGTTTTACGCTGCGGCCGGAGGCGAAGTTTCACGACGGTACCAAGCTGACCGCGCATGATGCCGCTTTCTCGCTGACCACGCTGAAGACAAAAGGCCATCCGCTGATCGTGGTGCAAATGCGCGACATGGTGAAGGCCGAGGCGCGCGACGACGCGACGCTGGTCGTCACCTTCGCCGAAAAGCGCGCCCGCGATGTGCCGCTGTATGCCGCAAGCCTGCCGATTTTCTCGCAAGCCTATTACGCGACGCGGCCGTTCGACGAATCGACGCTGGATATCCCTGTGGGATCGGGGCCGTACAAGGTCGGGAAATTCGAGGTCAATCGCTACATCGAGTTCGAGCGCGCCAAGGATTGGTGGGCCGCCGATCTGCCGGTCGCACGCGGCAGCTATAATTTCGATGTGGTGCGTTACGAATTCTATCGCGACCGCGACGTCGCGTTCGAGGGATTTACCGGAAAGAGCTATCTGTTCCGCGAGGAGTTCACCGCGCGCATATGGGCGACGCGCTACGATTTTCCCGCGGTGAAGGACGGCCGGGTCAGGCTCGAGACCTTGCCGGACGAGACGCCGTCGGGCGCGCAGGGCTGGTTCATCAATACCCGCCGCGAGAAATTCAAGGATGCGCGCGTGCGCGAGGCGCTGATCCAGGCGTTCGATTTCGAATGGACCAACAAGACCATCATGTACGGCGCCTATGCGCGCACCCATTCGCCGTTCCAGAACTCGGACATGATGGTGAACGGGCCGCCGTCGCCTGAAGAGCTTGCGCTGCTCGAACCGTTCCGCGGCCAGGTGCCGGACGAGGTGTTTGGCGCGCCGTTCGTGCCGCCGGTGTCAGACGGATCGGGCCAGGACCGGACGTTGCTGCGTAAAGCGCAGCAACTGCTGCAGGACGCTGGTCTCCCCATCAAGGACGGCAAACGGTTGTTGCCCAATGGCGAGGTTTTCAAGATCGAATTCCTGGCTGACGAGCCGTCGCTGCAGCCCCACCATGCGCCTTACATCAAAAATCTCGGCACCCTCGGGATCGAGGCTTCCTTGCGCGTTGTCGACGCCGTGCAATACCGCGCCCGCGTGGAAGATTTCGATTTCGACATGACGATCGAACGCTTTAGCATGTCGGCGACCCCGGGCGACGGCATGCGTGCGTTCTTCTCCTCGCAGTCGGCTGCCACCAAGGGGTCGTATAATCTCGCCGGCATCGCTAGTCCGGCGATCGACGCGCTGATCGAAAAGATCATCGGGGCGAACAGCCGGGCGGATTTGACAGTTGCCTGCCGCGCTTTCGATCGGGTGTTTCGCGCCGGGCGCTACTGGGTGCCGCAATGGTATCGCACCACCCATCCGATCGCCTATTGGGATCAGTTCGCGCATCCGCCGAAGCCGCCGCGTTATGCGCAAGGGGTGGGTGCGCCGGAAAACTGGTGGTCGGATCCGAACAAGGCGGCCAAGGCCGAGCAGGCGAAATAACCCATGAGCGCCTACATCGCCCGCCGCATTCTGCTGATGGTTCCGACGCTGCTCGGGATTCTCTTCGTATCCTTCGTCGTGGTGCAATTCGCGCCGGGCGGGCCGGTGGAGCGCGTCATCGCGCAGCTAAGCGGCGCCGACACCGGCGGCACCTCCCGGATTTCGGGATCCTCGGGTGGGGATTTCGGCGCGCGCGGCCAGCAGGCCGGCGGATCCGGCGACATCGTCAATTCCAAGTACCGCGGCGCGCAGGGGCTTGACCCTGATTTCGTCAAGAGCCTCGAAAAGCAGTTCGGTTTCGACAAGCCGGCGCCGGAGCGTTTTGCGCTGATGCTGTGGAATTTTGCAAGATTCGATTTCGGCAAGAGCTATTTCCGCGATGTCAGCGTGCTCCAGCTGATCAAGGAGAAACTGCCGGTCTCGATGTCGCTCGGCATCTGGATGACGCTTTTGACCTATCTGATCTCGATCCCGCTCGGCATCCGCAAGGCGGTGATGGATGGCTCGAAGTTCGATACCTGGACCTCGGCGGTGATCATCATAGGCTTTGCGATCCCCGGATTCCTTTTCGCGATCCTGTTGATCATCCTGTTCGCCGGCGGCTCGTTCTTCAATATCTTCCCGCTGCGCGGACTGACGTCGGACGGCTGGTCGCAATTCCCGTGGTACTGGAAAATCCTCGATTATTTCTGGCACATCACGCTGCCGCTGATCTCGATGGCGCTGGGCGCCTTCGCCACCATGACGCTTCTGACCAAAAATTCCTTCCTCGACGAAATCCGCAAGCAATATGTGATGACCGCGCGCGCCAAGGGCTGCAGCGAGTGGCAGGTGCTCTACAATCACATCTTCCGCAACGCCATGCTGATCGTGATCGCGGGCTTCCCCGGCGCGTTCATTCAC
>JAQGKJ010000212.1 GCA_028290165.1 Bradyrhizobium sp.
GCGACCGCTCGCATCCGCAGCGCAAGGCGATCGAAGACTGCCCGCCCGGCGCGGTGCTGGTGATGGACAGCCGCAAGGATGCCCGTGCGGCATCCGCCGGCGCCATTCTGGTGACGCGGCTGATGCAGCGCGGCGTCGCCGGCGTGGTCACCGATGGCGGCTTTCGCGATTCGGCCGAAATCGCCAAACTTGGTTTCCCCGCTTATCACCACCGGCCGAGCGCACCGACCAATCTGACGCTGCATCAGGCGATCGAGATCAACGTCCCGATCGGCTGCGGCGACGCGCCGGTGTTTCCCGGCGACGTCATCCTGGGCGATGCCGACGGCGTCATCGTGATCCCGGCGCATCTTGCTGATGAAATTGCGAACGAAGCTCTCGAGATGACGGCGTTCGAGGATTTTGTCACCGAACAGGTGCAACAAGGCCGCTCGATCTTCGGGCTCTATCCCGCGACGGACGAGCAGACGCTGGTGGACTTTGCCGCGTGGCGGAAGAAGACGGGGCGGTGAGTCCTTCTTAACCTCTCCCGCTTGCGGGGGAGGTCGACGCGCGAAGCGCGGCGGGTGGGGGAAATCTCTCCTCGGATTCTGGCGGCGGGTTATGCGGCGACACCCCACCCCTCCCCCGCAAGCGGGAGAGGGAGCACAACAGCGCAAGCTGCAGCCAAGGTAAGTGCGGGCTACGAACTCACGCCCCGCTCTCCGCCAACCCCGCCGCCCATAGCGCGAACGCATAGGCGATCGCGACTTCGTCGAGGCGGTCAAAGCGCCCCGAGGCGCCGCCGTGGCCGGCGCCCATGTTGGTGCGCAACAACACCGGGCCGCCGCCGCGCATGGTGGCGCGCAGCCGCGCGATCCATTTGGCCGGCTCCCAATAGGTGACGCGCGGATCGGTCAATCCGCCCATCGCCAGAATCGCCGGATATTCCTTCGCCGCGACATTGTCGTAAGGCGAGTAAGACAAAATGGTCTTGAAGTCGGCCGCGCTTTCGATCGGATTGCCCCATTCCGGCCATTCAGGCGGCGTCAGCGGCAGGGTGTCGTCGAGCATGGTGTTGAGCACGTCGACGAACGGCACCTCGGCGACGATGCCGGCAAATAACTCACCGGCGCGGTTTGCGACCGCTCCCATCAGCATGCCGCCGGCACTGCCGCCATGGCCGACGATGCGTTTTGGGCCGGTATATTTGGCCGCGATCAGCGCGCGAGCGCTGGCGGCAAAATCATCAAAGCTGTTGGTCTTCTTGTCGCGCTTGCCGTCGAGATACCAGCCCCAGCCCTTGTCGGCGCCGCCCCTGATATGGGCGATCGCATAGACAAAGCCGCGGTCGACCAGCGACAGCCGGTTGGCGGAAAACGACGCCGGCATCGCCATGCCGTAGGAGCCGTAGCCGTACAGCAATAGCGGCGCGCGCCCGTCTCGCACGAGATCCTTGCGATGCAGGATCGACACCGGTACCTCGGCGCCGTCATGTGACGTCGCCATAATGCGCGTGGTGACGTAGTCGGCGGGGTTATGGCCGGAAGGAATTTCCTGGCGCTTGCGCAAGGTTCGCGTCCGGCTCGCCATGTCGTAGTCGTAGACCTCCGACGGCGTCGTCATCGACGAATAGGAAAAGCGCAAATTGGTGGTGTCGAATTCATAGCCGCCCATGGTGTCCAGCGAATAGGCCGCCTCGTCGAACGCGATGGCGTGCTCGTCGCCGGTCTTGAGGTCGCGGATGACGATGGCCGGCAGCGCATTGGCGCGCTCCAGCCGCACCAGATGGCCGGAATAAAGTTCGATATCGAGAATATAGACGCCTTCGCGGTACGGGATCAGATCGCGCCAGTTGGCGCGTTCGGGCGAGGCGAGCGGCGCAGTGACGATCTTGAAGTCGATGGCGCCATCGGCATTGGTGAGAATGAACAGTTCGTCGCCGCGGTCGGCGAGCGAATATTGCACGCCTTCCTCGCGCGCCGCGACCAGGCGCGGCGGCGCTTCGGGATTGGCGAGATCGATCAGCCGCTGCTCGGAAGTTTCGTGGTCGCCGCCGGCGATCACGCAGATGCGGCCGCTCGCGCTTTCATGGAGATGCGTGAACCAGCCGGAATCCTGTTCCTCGTAGACCAGGACGTCGTCCGCCTGCTTTGTCCCCAGGCGATGGCGCCAGACCTGCATCGGGCGGTGGTTGTCGTCGAGCTTGACGTAGAAGAAGCTCTTGCTGTCGGTGCTCCACACCACGGCGCCGTCGGTCTCCTCGACGAGGTCGTCGAGATCTTTTCCGGTCGCCCAGTCGCGCAGGCGAATGGTAAAATATTCCGAGCCTTTGACGTCGGCGCTCCAGGCCTCGAGCCGGTGATCCGGCGAATGCCGCGCGCCACCGAACTTGAAATACTTTTGGCTTGCCGCGAGTTGGTCGCCATCAAGAACGATTTCAGTCTCGCCGCCATGGCGCGGCATGCGGCCGAACAATTCATGCTGGCCGCCCTCGCGGAATTTGCGCAGATAAGCATAGGGGCCATCCGGCGCAGGCACGCTGGAATCGTCTTCCTTGATCCGCCCGCGCATCTCGGCGACCAGCGTCTTCTGCAAAGGCGCGGTATGGCCGAGCAGGCTTTCGGTGTAGCCGTTTTCCGCTTCGAGATATTTTCGGATATCCGGGTCGAGGACGCTGGGGTCACGCAGCACCTCCTGCCAGTTCTTATCCTTCAGCCACGCATAATCGTCGACGACGGTGATGCCGTACCTGGTGAACGAATGCGGCCGGCGCGGCGCCACCGGCGCCGGCTGGGAACTCTTTTTGCGGATTGGCTGTGTCACGTAAGTCCTCGCTCGATGCCAGCGGGTATGGCGGCTGAAGTCATCATGCCATATCGGTTCGATTTGGCGGATTGCCAGAGGCATCTTGGACCGCATCAATGGAATAGAGCTTTCTAGCCGAGTTCGTCATGCCCGGCCCTGCCGGGCATCCACGTCTTAGCGATGCAGCGGTAAGAAAGACGTGGATGGCCGGGTCAAGCCCGGCCATGACGAAAAAGAGAAGGCGCTGGCGCGCCTCCTCACCACGAGCGGTTAGACCTCATCCTGGGGAGCGGCGCCGGAGTTTATCATCGGGCCGCGCTTCGCGCGGACCCGTTGGCCGCGTCTCGAAGGATGAAGCAACCGAACTGGAAAGTGCGCTAATTTCGTACCCGTGCGCTGGCATTGGTGCCGAACACTGGAATCTGGTTCACCGCAAGCACCACCGCGAAGGTGATGACCAGCATAGCGATACCCAGCACTGAAATCGCGGCGAGATCGCCGCTTTCATTGAGATCGTAAATCAAGACCGACAGCACTTTTGTCTGCGACGTAAATAGAATGATCGCAGCGGAAAGCTCGCGCATCACGCCGATAAAGATAAAGCACCAGGTCGCGATTACGCCGGTGCGCAACAGGGGTGCCGTGATCTGGCGCAGCGACTGCAGCCGTGTCGCGCCGAGGATGCGGCTGGCATCCTCGAGCTCGGGATGGATGGTAGCAAACGCCGCCTGCAATTGCTGATAGGCCGACGGCAGGTTGATGGTGAGGAACGCGATCAGGAGGATCCACAGCGTGCCATAGAGCACGAACGGCGGCCTTGTATAGCTCAAGAACAGGCCGACGCCGAGCACGATCCCGGGCACGGCGACCGGCGCGGTGGCAAGAAAGCCAAGCAGGCGATGTCCTGCGATCACTCGGCGCGTGGTGACATAGGCGATGACGAGCGCCAGTATGGTGCCGATCGTGGCGGTGGCGGTGCCGAGGATCACGGTGTTTTTCAGCGCCAGCTGCGTCGACGACAATTCGGTGAACACGAATACGATGTTGTGCAGCGTCAGCGTCGACGGCGTCACCAGTGTAGTCGCATTCGGCGAGAGCGCGCCGTTCAACAGCGCCAGATACGGCAGGAACACCGGATTGAGCAGCACGACCAGACAAAATGCCAGCGCGGCCCAGCGCCATTTTTTCATCTCGACCCGGCGCGGCGCGCCGTATTTTCCGCCCAACACTGAATAGCCGCGGCGGCCCAGAATGAACTTTTGCGCCTGCAGCAAGAGGATCGTCAGCAGCAGCAGCGGCACCGCGGCGGCTGCTGCGAGTTCAAGTTTCGGCGGATACTGGAACAGGCTCCAGATCTTCGTGGTCATGGTGTGGAAACCGGCCGGCAGCGCCAGGATCGCCGGCGAGCCGAACAGCGTCATCGCCTGCAGGAACGCGATCAGGGCGCCGGCGACAAGCGCTGGCAGCGCCAGGGGAATCGTGATCCGGCGCGCCGTGGTCCAAGCCTTGCCGCCGAGGATGGCGGATGCGTCCTCGAGTTCGCCGGGCATGTTATCAAGCGCATTGGCCACCAGCACGAACACGAAGGGAAAGGTGTAGCAGGAAATCACGAAAATGATTCCGGTCAGCGAATAGATGTTGAACAGATGTTCGTCGGACTCCACGCCGGTGACAAAACGATAGAGCTGGTTGAGCAATCCGCT
>JAQGKJ010000231.1 GCA_028290165.1 Bradyrhizobium sp.
GCCCGATCTTCTGCTGCTGGACGAGCCGACCAACTACCTCGACCTCGAAGGCACGCTATGGCTGGAAGATCATCTGGCCAACTATCCGCGCACCGTGATCGTGATCAGCCATGACCGCGACCTGCTCGACACCTCGGTCGATCAGATCCTGCATCTCGATCGCGGCAAGCTGACGCTCTATAAGGGCACCTACTCTTCGTTCGAGGACCAGCGCGCAACGCGCGAAATGCTCGATGCCAAGCACGCCAAACGCCAGGCCGACGAGCGCAAGCGGCTGCAGGCCTTCGTCGATCGCTTCAAGGCCAAGGCCTCGAAAGCCCGTCAGGCCCAGTCCCGCGTCAAGATGCTGGAAAAGATGAAGCCCGTCACCGCGCTGGTGACGCAGGATGTGCGCGAGATTTCATTTCCGGTGCCCGACAAGATGCTGTCGCCGCCGATCATCGCGGTCGATGATGTCTCGGTCGGTTACGATCCGAAAAAGCCCGTGCTCAATCGCGTTACCTTGCGCATCGACACCGACGACCGCATCGCTTTGCTCGGCTCCAACGGCAACGGCAAGTCGACGCTGGTCAAGCTTCTGGCCAACAAGCTGCCGCCGTTCTCCGGTCATGTCACGCGCGCTGAAAAACTCTCGGTCGGATATTTCGCACAGCACCAGGTCGATGAACTCAATCTCGACGGCTCGCCCTACGATCATGTCCGCAAGCTGATGCCGGACGCGCCCGAGACCAAGGTTCGCGGGCGCACCGGTGCAATCGGTTTCTCGGGCAAGGCCGGCGACACCCTGGTCAAAAATCTATCCGGCGGCGAAAAGGCGCGGCTTTTGCTGGGGCTTGCGACGTTCTTCGGTCCCAACATGATCATCCTCGACGAGCCGACCAACCACCTCGACATCGACAGCCGCGCCGCGCTTGCCGAGGCCATCAATGAATTTCCCGGCGCGGTCATCATGGTCTCGCACGACCGCTATTTGATCGAAGCCTGCGCCGATCAATTGTGGGTCGTCGCCGACCATGCTGTGACGACCTATGACGGCGATCTCGACGATTACCGGCGGATGGTGTTGTCGGCACGCGGCATGCGCACGAATTCGCGCGACCGCGGCGGCAATGAACGCGCAGGCGGCCGCGACAAGCCTCAACGCAACAAAAGCGAAAAGCGCGTACCGCTGAAGCAGAAGATTTCAGAGGCCGAGGTCGAGATCGCGCGCATCAACGGCATTATCTCGAAAATCGATACCGCGCTCGCACTGCCGGATTTGTTCAAGCGCGACCCGAAGCAGGCCGCGCAACTGACCAAGGCGCGCGCGAGTGCGGCGAGCGCCCTGCAGCGGGCCGAGGAAGAGTGGCTGGCGGCAAGTTCGCAATATGAGGAGGCCGCCGGCTGAGCCAACCAGCGCGGAACGATCCGCAGAAGCGTCAGGTCGCGGCTGGCTTCTTCTTCGCCTTGGGCTTTGCCGTCTTCGGCTGCTCCACCGGCTCGGGTCCACGCTCGATCGAGCTCAAGCGCCCGGCTGTGAATGTATAGATCCCGGCGCGCTGCCCATGCGAATAGGTGATCACCGCGACCCGATCACCGCGCCCGTTGCTGGAGAGGTTGACGCTGGCAGGCGCGCCAATGCCGCGCACGACGTCGCATTCGGTATGTCCAAGCGCCACCGTGCCCGTCGTCGAGGGCACTGGCGCGCCGGCGGCACCGTCCGTCAACGCGTTGGCGTCCGCCGGTCCGCCGCGAGGCGCCATTCCCGGGCAATAGCCCTCGGCGCTGACCAGATCTTCAGCCGTCACCGCCTTGTTGGGCGTGAGTGGCGGCGCATCGATCGAGATGTTTCTGATGAACACCCTGCCCGGGCGGGAGAACCATTCCGCATCTTTCGACAAAAACTCGGGTGCGCCCGAGCAGCCCGCGATGACAGGGGCCACCAGCAAGAGCGCCAGCAGAAGTTTCCGATGAGGGTTGTTGTCTCGCACGATTGGTTGAATTCCCACCCGTCCCCTAAGCGCTTGTCCGACCATCACTTTGCGGCACGACCGTGGCTATGCGCAAGCGCGCGGGCCGAAACTGCAAATTATCATTAATTGCCCGATATCGCTAATCCCGCCGCTGCCAGCGGCCCCGCTCATCGGCCTGCCAGTACGTGACTTCAAACCCTCGCGTCTTGCAATCCGTCCAGGCGCCCCGGGCGGCGGCCAGCGCATCGCCGTCATCGCCGTTGAAAACCAGAACCATGCGGTCATAGGCGTCGGCATCCCCGGGCAGCGCGGCATTGTCGATCAGAAACCTGACATTGGCCCGGTTCGGGTTGCCCTCTTCCACCACCAGCACGATCGGTTGATCCTGCGCATCGCCGGCGCGCCAGGTGGCGTGCGGCAGAAACGAATCGTCGCGATAGGTCCACAAATGCGCGTCCAGCGCATCAGCGCGCTCCTGCGATGTCGATTGCACCACGACCCGCCAGCCGCGCTCCAGCGATTTTTCGAGCAGCGGCGGCAGAACGCTCTCAAGCGACATATTTTGCAAGTGGTAGAACAGAACTTCGGTCATCCGGTTTCAACTATTTCCTGGCTTCGTAATACTCCGCGACCAGCCGCTCCAGCAGGCGAACGCCAAAGCCCGAACCCCAGCTTTGATTGATTTCGGATTTCGGCGCGCCCATCGCCGTTCCCGCGATGTCGAGGTGCGCCCACGGCGTGTCGTCGACGAAGCGCTGCAGGAACTGGGCTGCGGTGATCGAGCCGCCGTTGCGGCCACCGGTGTTCTTCACATCCGCAAATTGCGAGTCGATCTGCTTGTCGTATTCCGGGCCGAGCGGCATGCGCCAGACCCGTTCCCCGGTCGCTTGCCCAACCTTGCTCAACCGTTCGGCCAATTCGTCGTTGTTGGAGAACAGTCCGGCATATTCGGTGCCGAGCGCCACCATGATCGCGCCGGTCAGTGTCGCCAGATCGACCATGAATTTCGGCTTGAACTTCTTCGCCACGTACCAGAGCACGTCGGCCAGCACCAGACGGCCTTCGGCGTCGGTATTGATGATCTCGATGGTCTGGCCGGACATCGAGGTCACGATATCGCCGGGGCGTTGCGCGTTGCCGTCGGGCATGTTCTCGACCAGGCCGATGGCGCCGACCGCGTTGACCTTCGCCTTGCGCGCGGCCAGCGCCTGCATCAGTCCGACGACACAGGCAGCTCCCCCCATGTCGCCCTTCATGTCCTCCATGTTGGCCGCGCCCTTGATGGAAATGCCGCCGGTGTCGAAACAGACGCCCTTGCCGACAAACGCAATCGGCTGATCGCCGCGCTTGCCGCCGTTCCAGCGCATGATCACGGTGCGGCCGGGCTGCGTGGAGCCCTGGGCGACGCCGAGCAGCGCGCCCATTCCGAGTTTGGTCATGGCCTTGACGTCGAGAATCTCGACCTCGACACCGAGCTTGCGCAATTGACCGGCCCGGCGCGCGAATTCGACGGGGAACAGGACGTTGGGCGGCTCGTTGACGAGGTCGCGCGCGGTGATGACGCCGTCGACGATGTGAGTGCCCGGAGCGAAGGCCTTTCGTGACGCGGCCACATCGCCGACGGCGAGCGAAACCTCCGCGCGCAATGCGGCGTCCTCGCCGTCCTTCTTTTTGGTCTTGTAGCGATCGAATTTGTAGGCGCGCAGTCGCACGCCCGCCGC
>JAQGKJ010000263.1 GCA_028290165.1 Bradyrhizobium sp.
CACAACCACGACCTCAAGGCCGCGCAGAAGCTGGGTCTGAAAACCGCTTTCGTCGCGCGCCCGACTGAATACGGCCCGTTGCAGAAATACGATTTCGAGGCCAGGGGCGACTGGGATATTGTGGCAAAGGATTTTAACGGGATCGCCGAGCGTCTAGGCTGCTAACGGCGGCGCCGCCGGCGAATCATTGAAGCGTCGCGCTTCGTGCTTACCTCTGGAAAGCATCATGACGCTTCCCGCAACCGCATTGCCCATTGAAGCGCCGCCGGCGTTTCTCGGCGTGTCGCACTCCGCGACCGGAAAGCTGTGGCGCGACCGGCTCGATGCGCGAGGTGCGGCGCGGGCGCTGGCGATCGCGCAGCGCCATCACTTGCCGGAGATGCTGGCGCGGGTGCTGGCGGGGCGCGACGTCGAGATCGACGCGGTCGACGATTTTCTGGATCCGACCATCCGCAAACTGATGCCCGATCCCCACACGGTGACGCAGATGGAGGCAGCCGCAAAACGCATCGCGGATGCGGCCACGCGCAACGAAAAGGTCGCGATCTTCGGCGATTACGACGTCGACGGCGCTACATCAGCGGCGCTATTGGCGTGGCACCTGCGCCATTGCGGGCTCGATCCCCTGATTCATATCCCCGACCGGCTGTTCGAGGGCTACGGCCCCAATGTCGAGGCCGTGCGCGTGCTCGCGGACAAGGGCTCGACACTCCTTGTGACCGTAGATTGCGGCACCACCAGCCTCGAGCCGCTAGCAGAAGCGCGCCGGCTCGGGATGTCGGTCGTCGTCATCGATCATCATCAATGCGGCGATGAACTGCCTGAAGTCGACGCATTGGTGAACCCGAACCGGTCCGATGACCTCTCGGGTCTCGGCCATCTCGCCGCGGTCGGCCTGGTGCTGGTGACGCTGGTCGCGGTGAACAGGGAATTGCGTGCGCGGGGATTCTGGAGCGCCGAAATGCCGGAGCCGGATCTTTTGGGCATGCTGCATCACGTAGCCCTCGGTACCGTCGCCGATGTCGCGCCGCTGATTGGGCTTAATCGCGCCTTTGTCGCAAAAGGCCTGATCGCGATGCGGCGTCGCGATCATGTCGGCCACACCGCGCTCATGGATGTGTCCCGGCTGAACGGTCCGCCCGAGGCCTGGCATCTCGGTTTCATGCTGGGGCCGCGCATCAATGCAGGGGGGCGGATCGGCCGCGCCGATCTCGGCGTGCGGCTGCTGCTCGAGGGCGACATCTCCGAGGCCGCGCGGATCGCCGCCGAGCTCGATCGCCTCAATACCGAACGCCGCGTCATCGAGCAGATGGCGGAGGCGCAGGCCGAAGCCGAGGCGCTGGCCTCGCTCGGGCTTGAGGACAAGGGCTCGGTGATCGTCACGGCGTCGGAGGGCTGGCATCCCGGCGTGGTCGGTCTCGTCGCCTCGCGGCTGAAGGAGAAATTCTCGCGGCCGGCGTTCGCCATTGCGCTGGAGCCCGGCGGCATCGGCACCGGCTCGGGCCGCTCGATCGGCGGTGTCGATCTCGGAAGAGCGGTGCGGCAGGCGGTGAAAGAGGGATTGCTGATGAAGGGCGGCGGTCACGCCATGGCCGCGGGCGTGACCCTGCGAAAGGAGAGACTGGCGGAATTCCGCGCCTACATGGAGGGCGCGCTCGCCCATGACGTGGCGCAGTCGCGCCATGTCAATGACCTCTTTATCGACGGGGCCGTCAGCGCGCGCGCGGTGACGCCGGAACTGGTCGCAACCCTCAATCGCGCCGGCCCCTTCGGCAGCGGCAATCCGGAGGTGGTGGTGGCGCTGCCGTCGCATCAACTGGTCTACGCCGACGAAGTGGGGCAGGCGCATCTGCGGGTGCGTTTCAAATCCGGCGATGGCGCGATCGTGAACGGCATCGCGTTCCGCTCGATCGGGCAGAAGCTGGGAAACGCGCTGATAGCACAGCGCGGCCAGCCCCTGCATGTCGCGGGGTCGCTCGCGGTCGATCGCTGGCAAGGCACCGAGCGCGTGCAGCTGCGCGTGATGGACATCGCGGTGCCGGATCAAGGACCGGCGGTGATCAGGTAGGCCGCTATCCGCCCTGCCTCAACCGCGCCAGCACCTTCAGCCCGCCGTAGCCGTCCGCCGGCAACAGCCCCATCTTGGTCTGATAATCCCGGATCGCCTGCATGGTGTCGTTGCCGACGCGGCCGTCGGTGCCGCCGGTGTCGAAGCCGGCTTTTGTCAAACGGACCTGCATCTCCTGCACTTCTGAAAGCGTCAGGGCGCGTTCGGAGCCCGGGAACGGCTGGATGAAGGGCGGCGCGCCCAGGATGCGGTCGCCGAGATGGCAGATCGCCAGCGCGTAGTTCATCGACGGATTGTAGCTGCGAACCGCATAGAAGTTCGGACCGAGCAGGAACGCCGGGCCGCCTTGCACCGGCACCCACATTTGCGCGCTCGCATTCGGCTGCGGAAAGGGCTTTCCGTCGGCGCGTTGCACGCCGGCGCTGGACCACGCCGCGTAGGTCCGGTTG
>JAQGKJ010000308.1 GCA_028290165.1 Bradyrhizobium sp.
CATCGGACGATGCAATCCGACCTCTCCCACCCAACTCGGGTTTACCCGAGTTGGGCGTCCATAAAAGTCGAAGTCGGATATATCCGACTTCGATGGGAGAGGTAGAGAACCGACCGCGCACTTCTCGCAAACGAACTTACGGCGTTTTCGGCCGCACGATGGCCCAGCCGATCAGCAACAGCGGTTGCCGCCCGGTCACCATCCGCTCGAACGCCCGCGGTACTTCCGGCACCAGGCCGGCAAATCGCTGCGCGATATCCGGTGGCGGCGTCCCGGCCGTATCGGAGGCGCGCCAGACCACCACGCCGCCGGTTTCGTTGAATTTCGCCAAATTGAGCCACGGCGTCCGCTCGGGCGCCGCGTCGAAAAACAAATGGGGACGGCCAGTATCCAATGCGATCAGGGCCGCAAGTTGCGGATCGCCGGTCACCGCCCGCAGCCGCTGGTTGGTGCGCCGCTCAAAACTGTCGCCGAAGAAATTCGCAATTGCCCTGGCGGGCAGCGAGGTTGCGACCTCGCCGGTGCCGGTCCAGGGCAGGAAAATCGTCGCCCCGATTGCCACGAGCGCGGGCGCGATGATGGCGGCCGCCCAGGCCGAGCGCAGCAGGCGCTGACGGCGCAGATGAACCAGATCGCCGGTCGCGACGATCGCGGCCAGCCCCGACATCAACAGCGCGAGCCCCGCTCCGCCCGCGACATCCTCGAAATTGAACAGACCCGAGATCAGGCTTCCCGCCAGCGCCGGGCCAATCGCAAAGCAGTACACAAAGTCGCGCGCCACGGGATCGACCGGCGGCCGATAGATGATCGGCGCCTCTTCCGGTTTGCGACTGAGCCAGCCGGAATTGAGTACAACCAGTAGCACGATGCCGGATATCGCGAACAGCAAGCCGCCCAGCAAGGCTGCCCAGTGCAGCGCCCGTCCGCTCAAATCGGCGATCGCCGGCCATTGCGGCATTGCCACGCCGTCGGCGCGGATCAGCCAGACCAGATAGGGCAGCGCCAGCACCACGACCACCAGAAGCGCGAACAGCGGATCGAACGACATCAGCGTGCGCCGGCCGCGCTCGGTCGCAACCGCAAATCCGGCGAGCAGCAGCAACAGGCCGGGCGCAGCAGAGGTCGTCAGCAGCAAAAGCCCGGCTTCGATCGACCATGCGAACCACGCGCTGCGCCGGTTCTGGCCGATCAACTGCCAGGAATGCAGCAACAACAGCGCCCAAAGCGGGCGCGCCAGCACCGAGGGGCCGAACTCGACGCCCGGCCAACTGAAGGCTGCGACGGTCATCGTCAGCAAAACCGCGAGCACCGCCTGTTGTCCGCCGACAATGGCCCGCGCCAAAAGATACAGCGTCCAGAACATCGCGATCGAGCAGAGCTGCGCCAGGAGATAGACGCCGAACATGTGATTGCCCGCGACGCGGTACGCGATATCGGCAAGCCAGAACGCCAGCGGCGGGCCGAGATCGGTTCCGACCTGGTATTCCCGGCCATAGGCCAGCGCGGTCGCGAGATCGTCTGGAGGACTTCGATACAGGAGTAGCGACAGGATCAGCCACAGCGCTGCCTGGAACAGCACCACCAGCCAGACCACGAGCCGCGGGCGGGCGCGGATCAGTTCGATGATCAGGGAGGTGAAACGCATGAAACGGCTGGATCGCTTTTTGTACGAGCTGACCGACTGGAATGTCCCTCAGGGTCGGAAAACGCACACCGGACAGCGCAAGTGCGCTGCCGGGAGTGCGCGCCCCAATATGAGGACCAACACTTCGTACTGGTCAAGGTGAGGGTATTAAAGCCGGCAGCCGATTGAAGCAACTCCATCAGCCCGCCGGCGCGATCTCGAGCGAGAGCTGGGTCTCCGTTGCGACGAGGCCGCCGTCCGCCGTCGGATAATGTCGTTCCCGCGCCGCCACGACGGGTGCAAAAAAGCGGCGGTGATGCACGGTCGGGCCTAACCGGTCGAGCGCCTCGAGATGCTCGGGCACGGCGTAGCCCTTGTGGCTTTCGAAACCATAGCCCGGGCAATCCTGCGCCAGCGCGCACATCAGGCGGTCGCGCGTCACCTTGGCGATGATCGAGGCCGCCGCGATCGAGACAACCAGTCCGTCGCCGCCGATCACGGCGTCGCAGTCGCAATGTGTATCGAGCCGGTCGCGGCCATCGACGAAGACGTGCTTGGGCATTTCCGGCAGCGCATGGACCGCGCGCTTGAGCGCCCACAGCGAGGCGCGCAGGATATTGTCGCGATCGATTCGCGCCGGCGAGCCGAAAGCAACCGCGAAGGAAGCGGTGGCGCAGATTTCCTCAAACAACTCCTCGCGCCGCTCCGCCGTCAGCCGCTTGGAATCGTCGATGCCTTTGGGGATCCGCTTGGGATCGAGCACCACGGCCGCCGCCACCACCGGACCGGCCAGCGGACCGCGCCCGGCCTCGTCACAGCCGGCGACAGGCCAGACCCCACGCTTGATCAGCGCGCGCTCGCGGCGAAAGCTCGGCGGCGCGACCGCGATCACGCCCTTTGGCAGCCTGGTGGGTTCTTTCCCGGATTTTTGACGAATCATGCCGGGATCGTGCGCATGCGAGGCCTGCGACGCAACCGGGAACTCGGCGCAATTCCCGCTATTCAATGCTGTCGATTAATCCGGCAAATGAACGCGTCGGTCCTCGCCCACCTCGATGTTGGGTGCTACCACGACTTCCCAGGGATGATTGTCCGGGTCGGCAAAATATCCGGAATAGCCGCCGTAATCGGTCTTATGCCCGGGCTTCAACAGCGACGCGCCCTTTGAGATTGCGAAATCCAGAACCGCATCGACCTCCTCGGTCGTGCGACAATTCCAGGCCAGCGTCATGCCCCGGAACGCCTGGGGTCGCGGGCGTTCGGGCAGCGTGACATCCTGCGCAAGCTGGTCCCACGGAAAAAGCCCGATCGCGGTACCGCCGGTATCGAAGAACGCGACGACCTCGCCGGTGGCTCGAAACCTTCGCGCAAAACCCAGCGCTTCGTAAAACGCAATGCTGGCGCGCATGTTGCTGACGCCGAGCGTAATCATCGTCAGGCGCGCGGTCGGCGCAGGCGGTCTTTGGTTCATACTGATACTCCGCGCCGCGTTAGAACAAACTCAATTGCTGCCCGCTGCGCTTGGGACGGGCGAAATGATCGGTGGTCAGCTTCGAACGCCGCTTGTTGAGCCCCAGTTTCTCGCAGGCGATCTCGAAGCGGCGCCCGATCATCCAGGCCATCGGCCCGGTGCCCTTCATCCGCGTTCCCCACTGGGAGTCGTAATCGCGCCCGCCGCGCATGTCGCGGATCAGCGTAAAGACGTGGCGATAGCGGTCGGGATAGTTCGCCATCAGCCACTCGCGAAAGAGGTCGCGCACCTCCAGCGGCAGCCGCAACAGCACATAGCTCGCTTCCCTGACGCCGGCATGCGCCGCCGCGTCGAGAATGCGCTCGATCTCGGAATCGTTCAGCGCCGGGATCACCGGCGCCACCATCACGGTGGTCGGAATTCCCGCCTCGGTGAGTTGCCGCAGCGCCTCCAGCCGTTTGGACGGCGTCGAGGCCCGCGGCTCCATCGTGCGCGCGAGGTTTGCATCCAGCGTCGTCACCGAGATCGCCACCTTGGCGAGACTGCGCTTGGCCATCCTCGAGAGAATGTCGATATCGCGCGTCACCAGCGCCGATTTTGTCACGATGCCTACCGGGTGCGAGGCGCGATCCAGCACTTCAAGAATGCCGCGCATAATGTTCCGCTCGCGCTCGATCGGCTGATAGGGATCGGTGTTGGTGCCGATCGCGATCATGCGCGGTTCGTAATCCTGCGCCGCCAGTTCCTTTTCCAGGAGCTGCGGCGCATCGGGTTTTGCAAATAGCTTCGATTCGAAGTCCAGTCCAGGCGACAGGCCGAGATAGGCATGGGTCGGCCGCGCGAAACAGTAGACGCAGCCATGCTCGCAGCCGCGATAGGGGTTGATCGAACGGTCGAAGCCGATATCGGGCGAATCGTTGCGAGTGATCACCTTGCGCGCGGTATCGAGCGCGACCGTGGTCTTGAACGGCGGCAATTCGTCGAGGCTCTGCCAGCCGTCGTCGAACGCGACCCGCGCTTCAGCCTCGAAGCGGCCGCTGGCGTTGGACTGCGCGCCGCGGCCGCGCCGCCGCTCGCGCTCGATTGCGACCGCCAGTTCGGGAAAGGGAGAAAGCGCACCCGCCGGCTCGGAGGGCGCCGTGACCGGCGGGTGCTTGAGGGCATGAGAGGATGCTCGGCTCATGGCGAGACCATAGCACGCCATGAGAACAAATCAAGAACATTGATGACGGGCATCCACAGCGGATTGGGTTGGCAGTGACCCGCCCGGACGACGGCAATGCCTCAAAAATCTGCACCCCAAAGGCTGGTTTGATTGTGACAAGGTGATAACTGTGCGGCGTTTTTCACCGTTCGAGCCAACGAAGCCTCATCAATGCTGAGTGTCATTATCCCCACCGAAGGCGTCGAGCAGCCCGCTGTCGCCACTCTTGCTGCGCTGGTGCCTGGTGCCGCGGCCGGGGTCGTGCGCGAGGTGCTGCTGGTCGACCGGGCTCGCTCAAGCGTAATCGAGCGGGTCGCCGATGTCGCGGGTTGCCGGTTCCTGCCGTTTGAGGGGTCCCATGCGGCGGCGCTGGCGGCTGGCGCTCGCCAGGCCCGTTCGCATTGGCTGATGTTCCTGCATGCCGGTGCGGTGCTGGACTCCGGCTGGATCGATGAGACCGCGCAATTCATCCACCGCGTCGCGACGAGCGGCCATCCTCGCGCGGCCATCTTCCGCTATGCCCGCTCGCCCTATGCCGATACGCGGCTGCGCGATGGTTTCAAATTTGTGGCGCGGATGATTGCGGGGCCGTCGGCCGACCAGGGACTCTTGATCGCGCGGGATCATTACGACCGGCTCGGGGGCTACGCACCCGACGCCCGCCGTTCCGAGGCGAGGCTGCTGCGGCGGCTCGGCCGTTCGTCACGCACGCTGCTGCGCAGCCGGATCATGGTGGCATAGGCACAAATATTTGAGCACCAAGATATTTGAGCACCAAGATACTTGCCAAAGTCAAATAATTATTTGACAATGGCAACTATCTGGAGTGTGCCATGCCTCAAGAGGATACCGGCGACCAGGTCGCCGCCGTGCGCGCCTTCAACCGCTTCTACACACGCAAGCTCGGCGTGCTCGACCAGCAGTTGCTGAGAAGTCCGTTCTCGCTGAGCGAGGCGCGGGTATTGTACGAACTCGCGCACCGCGAAGACCTGGCTGCAAAAGAGATCGGCAGCGAACTTGGTCTGGATCCCGGCTACCTCAGCCGGATCATCCAGAACTTTGATGAAAACGGGTTGATCACCCGAAAACCGCTGCCGACGGACCGGCGGCAGTATCGGCTAAGCCTGACGGCGAAGGGGCGTCAGGCATTTGCAAAGCTTGATCGCAGCTCGCAGGACGAAATCAATTCGATGCTTGCCGCGCTGCCCCGCGGCGATGGCCAACGTGTGGTCCAGGCGATGGCCGCGATCGAACGGCTGCTCGGCGCCTCGCGCGGTTCACCGCGACCCGCGATCCTGCGCGACCCCCGCCCGGGCGACATGGGATGGGTGGTGCAGAGCCATGGCGCGCTCTATGCCAGCGAATACGGCTTCGATTCCTCGTTCGAAGCGCTGGTCGCGGAGATCGCCGCAAAATTCCTCAGCCACTTCGATGCTTCGCGGGAACGCTGCTGGATCGCCGATATCGACGGCGCCCAGGTCGGCTCGGTGTTCCTGGTCCGACATACCGACGATGTCGCGAAGCTGCGGCTGCTGCTGGTCGATCCGGCCGGGCGCGGCCAGGGCCTCGGCCAGCGGCTGGTCGCCGAATGCGTCGCGTTTGCGAAAGCCTGCGGCTATCGCAAGATCACGCTGTGGACCCAGAGCATTCTGGTTGCCGCCCGCAGGATTTATCAGGATGCCGGCTTCGTGCGCGTGGCCAGCGAGCCGCATCGTAGTTTTGGCCAGAGCCTGACCGGCGAGACCTGGGAGCTGAGTCTTTAATTTACCCTCGTCATTCCGGGGCGCGTCAAAGACCCGACCCGGAATCTCGGGCTAAACCGACGCGCCTTGCGCCTTCGGGCGCCGCAGATGCTCGTCCAGCCGCGGCATGATCTCCACAAAATTGCAGGGCCGGGTGCGGTAATCGAGCTGGCTTAAGAGAATGCCGTCCCAGGCGTCGCGGCAGGCGCCCGGCGATCCCGGCAGGCAGAAGATAAAGGTGGCGCCGGCGACGCCCGCGGTGGCGCGGCTCTGCACCGTCGAGGTGCCGATCTTGGCGTAGCTCAGCATGTGAAACGCGATCGAAAAACCATCCATGCGCTTTTCGAACAGCGGCTCGATCGCCTCCGGCGTCACGTCGCGGCCGGTGAAGCCGGTGCCCCCGGTGGTGATGACGGCATCGACGCCGGGATCGGCGATCCATCTCTTGATGATGATGCGGATCGCGTCGACATCGTCGACGATGATCTCGCGCGCGGCGAGAACATGACCCGCAGCCATGAGACGCTCCGACAGCGTGGTCCCGGACTTGTCATCCGCAAGCGTTCGCGTGTCGGAAATTGTCAGCACCGCGATGTTGAGCGGGATGAATGTTTTTGTTTCGTCGATGGAGGACATTATTTGAACCTCTTCGCCTCGTTTGAGGACGTCATCCTGAGGTGCGAGCTCTTTGGCGAGCCTCGAAGGATGACAGCCCGTGGCCCATCCTTCGAGGCGCGCAAGGGCGCGCACCTCCAGCGACGAACGCAAGAGCGTTCGCGCAGGGATGACAAAGAATTCACAGCGCTGCCGCACCGAAGGTATCGCAGGCCTTCAGCGTACCCTGCTGATAGCCGGTCATGAACCATCGCTTGCGCTGTTCCGCCGAGCCATGCGTGAACGAATCCGGCACCACCCGTCCAGTGGCCTGGCGCTGCAGCGTATCGTCACCGATTGCGGATGCCGTCTGCAATGCACCGTCGATATCGCCAGGTTCGATGAAACCCGGACGCTTCTTCTCTTCGCGGTTGACCCAGACGCC
>JAQGKJ010000332.1 GCA_028290165.1 Bradyrhizobium sp.
AAGGAGGAGCAGGAATACATCGATTCGATCCAGGCCGACGTGCACTGGCTCGGCTATGACTGGGGAACCAATCTCTTCTATGCCTCGGACTATTTCGATCGCCTCTACGAATGGGCGGAGGGCCTGATCCAGGCCGGCCACGCCTATGTCGACGACCAGTCGCAGGAAGAGATCCGCCAGACCCGCGGTACCCTCACTGAACCCGGCAAGAACAGTCCGTTCCGCGAGCGTCCGGTTGCGGAAAACCTCGATCTGTTTCGCCGCATGAAGGCCGGCGAGTTTCCGAACGGCGCGCGCGTGCTGCGCGCCAGGATCGACATGTCGTCCGGCAACATCAATCTGCGCGACCCCGTGCTCTATCGCATCCTGCATGCCACCCACCCGCGTACCGGCGACAAATGGTCGATCTATCCGAGCTACGATTACGCGCACGGGCAGTCGGACGCGATCGAGGGGATTACCCATTCGATCTGCACGCTGGAATTCGAGGACCACCGGCCGCTCTATGATTGGCTGCTCGACAAATTGCCGGTGCCGTCGAAACCGCACCAGTACGAATTCGCCCGCCTCAATTTGACCTATACGGTGCTGTCGAAGCGGGTCCTGACCGAGCTCGTGCGCGGCGGCCACGTCGCCGGCTGGGACGATCCGCGGATGCCGACCATTGCCGGCATGAAACGCCGCGGCGTGCCGCCGGCTGCGGTCCGCGAATTCGTCAAGCGCATCGGGGTTGCCAAGGCCAACAGCGTTGTCGACGTCAACATGCTGGAATTCTCGATCCGCGAATGCCTCAACCGGACGGCGCTGCGCCGCATGGCGGTGCTGCGGCCGCTCAAAATCGTGATCGAGAATTACCCGGAAGGGCAAGCAGAGGAGATCGAGGCCATCAACCATCCGGACGATCCCACAGCCGGCACCCGCCGCATCGCGTTCGGCCGCGAGCTCTATATCGAGCGCGACGATTTCATGGAAAACCCGCCGAAGAAGTTTTTCCGGCTCTCGCCCGGCACTGAAGTGCGGCTGCGCTACGCCTATTTTGTAACGTGCCGCGAGGTCATCAAGAACGCCGCCGGCGAGGTGGTCGAACTTCGCTGCACCTACGATCCAGCTACCAAAGGCGGCAACGCGCCGGACGGACGCAAGGTCAAGGCGACGATGCACTGGCTCTCGGCCGCGCATTCGATTCCTGCGGAGATCCGCATCTACAACCAGCTGTTCTCGAAACCCATGCCGGACGCCGCCAACTTTGCCGCCGATCTCAATCCGCAGTCGCTCGAAGTTTTGTCCGACGCGCGGATCGAGCCTGCGATTACGGAAGGCAATTCGAACGAGGTCATGCAGTTCGAGCGGCAGGGCTATTTTGTCCGCGACAAGGATTCGACCCCGGACCATCCGGTGTTCAACCGCACCATCGGCCTGCGCGATACCTTTGCGAAGGAAGTCGGCGGAAAGGGCTGAGCGACCAACAGCCGTCATACCCCGCGAAAGCGGTATCTCTGGAATACTCCGGATCACCCGCTGTCGCGGGTGATGACAGCTGAGAGTGTAGCGCGTGCGCACTCGATGAAACTGCAAAATCGGTGAACGACCTTCAACGCAAGCCTAATCGCAGTACCCGTAGAGGCCGCAGACATAGGGCAGGCGGACGGCGTAAGAAGTGTAGGGTCCGCCGTAATAGGGGCCGCCGCGGTAATAGGACCACGCCGAACCATAATAGGAGCCGCCGCGATTCCACAGGGGATTTGGGAGCAGGTTGTAGGGGATGATGGGTGCGGAATATTCGACCGACCGATAGACCTCGGGGCGAACCTCGACAGGCTCGGCAAAGATCGCTCCAAGCCGGCTTTGTGTCGACAGATCAGCGGCACTCGCGGTCACTGCGGTGGCAACGAGCGCGAAAACGGCCAGCATGATCCTGCGCGACATCGCGAATCCCCGATTGATTCGGGAATCCTAGTCGCAGGGCCGTTAGCAAAGGTTAACGCGAGAGGGTTTCCGCGCCCCAATCCACCTGGCAATCGGTAAATCAGATCTTCGGCTTCGTCACTCTCAGTTCGGCGAGGCTGGCGCGAAGTGCGTGCTCCGCGAGCCGGTCCTTGGCCTTTTCGGCGGTCAAGAGATCGATCAACGCCATCCGCTTCGGCTCGTCGTCGGCTTCCGCCAGCAGCCTGCGATAGCGGTCGTGATCATATCCTGTGTCTGATTTACTCATCGCCCCACCCCAACACTCAACCTGCCCATGGTGATTGTCTCCCAACCGGCGCAAGGCGCAAGACCTCAGCCGGAATTGATTTGTGCTGCACTGCATCCGGCTCGGTGAATAACGGGGAAAGCCTTACGGCGACCGGCGGTGCACCCTCAACGTGTGACCGTCCTGATGGGCGACCGTATCTCCATTTTGGACCCGGCAGGATTCCCTACCGGTCTTGACCTTGCCAGTCATTCTGCATCCGTTCCGCTTTCCGGCCGTGGACATCCTGCGATAGCATCGCGGTTCCCGGATCAAGTGCGGGGGTGTACGGGGATGGCGGAGCGGGGCGGGTCTCCCGGCCGGAGGCAAGGGGTTGCCGGGACCTGGCCGCCGCGCGAGGCCGCGCGGGCCGGTTACCTCGCGCCGTCCGGTTCTGACGTCTGGCCGTCGTTCGCCGCGCGCTTGCGCGAATGGATTGCCGCCGAAGCCGGCGCCGGCCGGTTGCTGCCATGGGTGCCGGTCGCATTCGGCACCGGCATCGCGTTTTATTTCACCGCCGATCACGAGCCGGTCTTGCCGGTCACTGTGGTCGCGGCGGCAGTGCTTTGCGTTGCGACGTTTGTGCTGCGGCGGCAGAAGGCGTTTCCGGCTCTCGTCATGATCGCCGCGATGGCGGCAGGGTTTGCCGCAGCGACCTGGAAAACCGCGTGGGTCGCACACGGCGTGTTGGCACGGCCCGCTTTTTCAGTATCGCTGTCGGGCTTCGTCGAAACCCGCGACATCCGCGAACGCACCGACCGCTTCGTGTTGCGGGTCACGGCAATGGACAGCCCGCGCGCGCTGACAAAACTGGAGCGCGTCCGGCTGTCGGTGCGCAAGGGCACCGCGCCTGAGGTCGGCAGTTTTGTGGAATTGAAGGCGCGGCTGCAGCCGCCGCTCGCACCTCTGCGGCCCGGCAGCTACGATTTCGGCCGCGACATGTATTTCCAGGGCATCGGCGCCTCCGGCTTTGTCACCGGCGCGATCAAGACCGTCGAGGCACCTCACAGCGGCGGGCTGTCGCTGCGTTACGCGGCCTTTATGCAGGGGTTACGCGACGCCATCGATGCGCGGATTCGAACGGCGCTGGACGGCGACAAGCGCGCCATCGCCACCGCGCTATTGACCGGCCGCCGCGACGCGATCACCACGCCGGTCAACGATGCCATGTTCATTTCCGGCCTCGGCCATGTGCTTTCGATATCGGGGTATCACATGGCGGTGGTCGCGGGCGTTGTGTTCTTCGCGGTGCGTGCGCTGCTGGCGCTGATCCCGCAGGCGACCGCTGGCTTTCCGATCAAGAAGTGGTCGGCGGCGGCAGCTCTTGCGGCTGCCTTGTTCTATCTTCTGCTGTCGGGCTCTGAAGTGGCGACGCAAAGATCGTTCTTCATGACGGCGGTGGTGCTGATCGCGATCATGGTCGACCGCCGCGCCGTGACGTTCCGGACGCTGGCGGTAGCCGCGATGATCGTGCTGGCGATGGCGCCCGAGGCGCTGGTCCATCCGAGTTTCCAGATGTCGTTTGCAGCAACGCTCGGGTTGGTGGCGCTGGTGCAGATCGGCATGCCCCGTCTGTTCGCCTCGCCCGACAACTCGACGACCGCGCGCGTGGCGCTGTGGGGCGGACGGGAAATCATGACGCTCACGCTGGCCTCGCTGGTGGCGGGGCTGGCGACCACGCCGTACGCCGCCTTTCACTTTCACCGGGTAACGCCCTATGGCGTGCTTGCCAATCTGGCGGCGATGCCTGTGGTCTCGGCGGTGGTGATGCCGGCGGGCCTGCTCGGGCTGGTCGCGATGCCGTTCGGCCTCGACGGCGTGTTCTGGCGCATCATGGGTTTCGGCATCGACTGGATGATCGCGGTGACGCAATGGGTTTCTGACCTGCCCGGCGCGATCGGCCGGATGGCGGCGTTCGGGACCGGGCCGCTGATCGCGGCGAGCGCAGGCATCATCCTGCTCGGGCTGTTGCGGACGCCGCTGCGCTGGTCGGGCGCGGCCGTGCTCGCGCTTTCGGTAGTCTGGGCGCTGGTGGTGCCGCAGCCGGACATCCTGATTTCCGGCGACGGCCACATTGTCGGCGTCCGCGGCAAGGACGGGCGGCTGCATGTGATGCGGACCGCCAAGGATGCCTTCCTGCTCAAGGAGTGGCTCGCCGCCGACGCCGATGCCCGGGCGCCTGCGGAGCCCTCGCTTGCGGACGGCGTCTCGTGCGACGATGCGGGTTGTGTCACGCAGCTCGCCGACGGCGGCTTCGTTGCGCTGGCGCTCAAGCCTGACGCGTTGGGCGACGATTGCGCGCGCGCGGCGCTGGTGGTGACTACGCGGCAGGCGCCGCCGGCCTGTGCATCACCGGTCATGTCAGGGCAGCGGTTGCGAGGGCAGGGCGCAACCGCGCTGTGGCGGAAGGGATCCGGATTTGCGGCCAATAGCGCCAGGCCAAAAGGTTCCGACCGTCCATGGTCGCCGGCGTTCGCCGGCGAGAACGAAGGTGAAGCCAGCCTTACGCCACGCCCGGCCGCGGTTCCGCGCGCGGTGGATGCGACGCCGTCGGAATCCGATCTGCAAGCCGAGGACTGACGCTGTGGGATAGTTTCAGTTCTCGCGGCGGGAAGTATCTTCCGGCAGATCGAATGCGCCCAGCCGGAATTCCTCGGTGGCCTCGGTCGAGGCTGCCGATTTGACCAGCGTAAACGTCGCGCCCGGGAATTGCTCCCAGACCGCAAGGTCTTCCGCCGCGATCGTGAGCCAGCCGAACGTGAACATGTATCGGCCCGGCTCGCTCACGCGTCCGACTTTTTGCCAAGTTATCTTGTTGACCACGTGATTTTATTGACCACGCTTGGCTACATGAGCGCGCCCGACACCCCGCCGGCTCCAACCGGCGGGGATATCCGCAGCGATCATCTCAATCGACGGAGACCGGCCTCGCCGGGTTGGTCGCAGCGGCCGGCTGCTTGCGCTCGGCAGCCTGCTCAACCACGGGCAATTGCAGCACGCTCACGCGCTGTCCCTCGCAGAGCTGCGTCACCAGCACATGGCTTCCATCCGGAAATTCCACCGCATCGTGGTGACGATGCGGAATGTCGGGATCGATCGCGCCGAATTTCCCAACCCGGAAATTGATGGACCGAGTCCAAATCCATTTGTTGTCGTATTTGACATCCTCGGCGAACGCCAGTTCGGTGCCGGGAAGCATGCAGACCGCGACCGTGGGGTCGCTTTCTGATGCAAAACCGCGCGTCGAAGTGCCACGGAATGTCGTCGTGATCAGCGTCTCCCCAACCTGGGCGGGCCGCGTTGCTACAGCGTGCAGACTATAGTCACACATCGGATTGCTCCTCGTTCGAGATAGCCAACCCGCGCCGCTTAGAGGCGCAGGCCTCTATCAGTGGACAGAAGAGCAACAGTTTTTTCCCCGTTATGGGCAAATGTGCGGCCTTCGGCCCGCCCGCCTAATCACAAATACGTTTGAGCAGGCGTAACCGATCTTGCCTCAATCGTGGGCGATAGACGCGGCCATGAGAACGCTGGCCGTCATTTTTGTCCTGGCGCTTTTGACCGTCGCGGCCGGAATCTATTCCGACATCGCACTGACGAGGGCAGAAGTGCCTTTTGCCGCCCCGGACCCTGCGTCCGCAGCGATCGCCCATGGGCTCAAGCGCCACGGGTAGGTGGTAGGGGAAAGCTGCCCGGTGGGCGCGGCGCGCTGCTGGGCACGCCGAAGGTGTAAAGCGGAACCTGGAGATCAATTGTATCGGGATTATTCCGGGTCTGCGCTTTGCGCATCCCGGAATGACTGAGCTACTCCTTCCGTTCAATACTTCCGGTAAAGTCCGATCAGCTTGCCCTGAATCTTCACTCGGTTCGGCGGCAGGATGCGGACCTCGTAGGAGGTATTGGCCGGTTCCAGCGCGATCGAGGCGCCGCGGCGGCGGAAGCGTTTGAGGGTTGCTTCCTCGTCGTCGATCAGCGCCACCACGATATCGCCGGTCTCCGCGGTCTCGTTGCGCTGGATCAGCGCCATGTCGCCGTCGAGAATTCCGGCATCCACCATGGAATCGCCGCGTACCTCGAGGGCGTAATGTTCGCCGGAGCCGAGCATGTCCGGCGGCACGCTGATGGTGTGGCTGCGGGTCTGCAACGCTTCGATCGGCGTGCCCGCGGCGATCCGGCCCATGACGGGCACGGCCACCGGACGGCTGCCGTCGTCTTCGTAGGCGACGCTGGAGGAGCGGACCTTGCCGAGCGTGCCTTCGATGACGCTCGGCGTGAAGCCGCGGCGGCCGTTGCCGCTACCTGCCGCCGAAATCTCCGGCAGCTTGATTACCTCGATGGCGCGGGCGCGATTGGGGAGGCGGCGAATGAAGCCGCGCTCTTCAAGTGCGGTGATCAGGCGATGGATGCCGGACTTCGAGCGCAGATCGAGCGCGTCCTTCATCTCGTCGAAGGAGGGTGGAACGCCGGATTCCTTCAGGCGTTCGCTGATGAATCGCAGGAGTTCATATTGTTTGCGCGTGAGCATCTCGAGCGTTCCCCAGTTTGCGTTCTTCAAGCCTTGATCTTCAAGTTTTGCCTAAGTGCCGTTTGATTGCGCGATGTCTGCGCCGGAAGAGTCCCGAGCCAGAAAATATCTTGCTCGGGAGACTCCCATTTGTAGACACCATTACTCGAAACAAATCATGAACGGACACTATATGTTCCATATGTGTTCCGCAACCACTTAATTTCTCGTCAACGCCGCGGGCTTCTTTGGGAACCGCGCGCTCCGGCGGTTACGCCGGCAGCCGCAGGATATCGCAGGCGGTGCCCGCATCTGCCTTGGGCGCAAACGGCGGACGGATCACAAGCGCCTGTGCCGCAGCGAGATTTGCAAGCAGCGATGAGTCCTGATGGTCGACGGGGGTGGCGATCACGGCGCCGTCGGAGCGCACCTCAATGCGGGCCCGCAGATAGTCCTCGCGCTGGTCATTGGCGCCGACCTCGCGTCCCAAGAGCGCCGTCTCGCGGAGGTGATGGATGTCGGCGAGCCCCGACAAAACGCGAATCAGCGGCACCAGAAACAGGAAGGCGCAGACATAGGACGACACGGGATTACCGGGCAGGCCGATCACCCGCATGGCGCCCAGCCGCCCGTTCATCATCGGCTTGCCGGGGCGCATCTCGATCCGCCAGAACGCCATGGTGACGCCCTCCGCCTCCAGCGACGTCTTGACGAGGTCGTGGTCGCCGACCGAAGCCCCGCCACTGGTGATCAGGATATCTGCGCCGGAGTCCCGGGCGCGGCGGATGCCTGATGTCGTGGCCTCGAGCGTATCGGCGGCAATCCCGAGGTCGATGGTCTCGGCGCCTTCTGCGCGCGCCAGCGCTCTTAGCGCGTAGCCATTGGAATAGACGATCTGGCCGGGGCCGGGGGTCGAGCCCGGCATCACCAACTCGTCGCCGGTGGCGAGGATGGCGACCTTCGGCCGGCGGCGCACGGGAAGTTCTGGATAATTCATGCCGGCGGCGAGCGAGAGATCGCGGTCAGTGAGGCGCCTTCCCCGCGCCAGCAGGACGTCGCCTTCGCGGAAGTCGATGCCGGCGGGACGGATATGCCGTCCCGCACGCGCGGCTTCGGTGATGGTGATGCCGCCACTTTCAATGACGGTATCTTCCTGAATGATAACGGCGTCGGCGCCGTCGGGGATCACGCCGCCGGTAAAGATTCTGACGGCCTCGCCTGCGCCGACCGGCTTTTCGAATGGGCGGCCGGCCGCGACCTCGCCGATCACCTTGAGCCGCGCCGCGACCTGCGACGCATCGGCGGAGCGCACCGCATAGCCGTCCATCGCCGACATCGCCTGCGGCGGCTGGGTGCGCAAGGAAGCGACGTCGCGCGAGAGCACGCGGTGATGGGCCGCGTCGAGCGCGACCGTTTCCTCGCCCAACGGCTCGGCGCCTGCGAGCACGGCGGCAAGTGCATCGACAACCGGCATCAAGGCCACGGCGAAAAACTCCTAAATCCCCAGCGCGGCCAGCGCGTCGGCCACGTCATTGGGCGAGGTCACGTGAACCGCGGCGAGGCCTCGCGCGCGTGCGCCTTCGATATTCTCGGCGAGATCGTCGAAGAATACGATGCGCCCGGCCGGCACCCCGATCGCGTTCCCCACATGATCATAGGCCGCCGCATCCGGTTTCCGTAGCCCGATCGTGGATGACAAAAAGATATTGCGAAAATGTCCGAGCACTTCGGCTTAGACTTGCGAGTAATGCGCGTCATGGGCGCCGTTGGTGTTGGAGAAGGCGTAGAGCGGCAGCCGTCTTGCCGCGCGCGCAAGCAACGGCGCGATCCCG
>JAQGKJ010000363.1 GCA_028290165.1 Bradyrhizobium sp.
GCGGCGGCGCCGACCACATGAAGGTGCCGGTGGTCGGATGAAAGCCGTGCACCGTGCGGGTGCGGCCGCAATGCATGAACTCCTTGTAGTCATGCAGGTTGAAGCAATTGAAATCGGCGCACTGGCCACCCTCGACCTGCTCGATGCGCAGGATCTGTCCTTGCAATAGCTCGATCGCCTTGCCGGTGCCGGGTTCCAGGACCAATTCGGAAATGATGCGCCGAGACGTCATCGCGCCGTTTCCGCCGTGGCATTAGCCTGCCGCGCGGCGGCGTATTCGCGCAGCGCAAGCCGCACCAGGGAGATGCGATCCGGCGCGACGCCCTGCGCAATGGTGCGATCCATCAGTTCCAGCTGCTGCTGGTTCAGTCGAAGTTTGACGACCGTCTCGGCCATGAAGCGTTCCCTTGAGGGGCAGCAGGATCCCGCGAAATCCTGTATACAAGATTTGTTGCCGTGATCGCGGTTTTGGCACCTTGAGCGCAATAGCCAGCGCGCCCCGTGACGCCGGGGAAGCAGCACAGCCGTTGCGCGCAATCGCGATTATTCCCCTTTTTGAGGCCTATTCGAAGCGTAAAGTTTGGGCGATGTGCTGCCCTTAATTGAAGCGCATCGACCAAAATTGCCGCATCCTGTGTACGACATCCCGGATTATCGTATGCGAAATGCCTGTCCATTTTTGCAGGTCGGGCATCGCAACGAGATTTCGGATGAGCAAAAAGTCGACCCGTGTCGATTTCGCCTGCAACGCACTGCGCCAGGCGATTATCGAGCAGGCGCTGCCGCCGGGCACAAAACTGCCGGAGGATGAGCTTGGCGCGCGCTTCGGGATGAGCCGCACGCTGGTGCGTGCCGCGCTCGCCCATTTACAGTCCGAGGGCCTGGTCGATGCACCGGCGCGGCGCACCGCGACCACGGCAAAGCCGACGCTGGAGGAAGCCAGAGAGGTATTTGACGTTCGCCGCACGCTCGAGCGCGAAGTGGTGCGGCTGGTGATCGCGCGCTGGCGGCCGGAATTCGGCGCTGAGCTCGAAGGCCATCTCCGTGAGGAGGAGGCTGCGCGCAAGGCCGGCGAGGCGCGGGTTTCGATCCGGCTCGCCGGCGAATTCCATATCAAGCTCGGCGAGATGTCCGGTAACGGCCTGCTGCGGCGCTATCTCGGCGAAGTGGTGTCGCGCTGCTCGCTGATCCTGGCGCTGTACGGCCGGCCGCATTCGGCCGATTGCGCCGTCAACGAACATCGCGAAATCGTCGCCGCCTTGCGGGGACGAAATGCCGATGCCGCCATTGCAGTGATGGATCATCATCTCGGCTCCGTGGAACACCGCGCGCTGCTGGATCAGGGCCGCGACGCGCAATTCGATCTCGGCGCGGTGCTGTCGCGCTACGCCCAGGTCGTGGAAACCAGCAACCCGTCGAAGGTAGCACCGCTTCCCAAACGCAAAGCGCGGGCGGCGAAATGACCGCAGGAACATCATTCACGCCGCGCCATAACGGCTTCGGCCATCAAGGAGATTGTCCATGACCAAGCTTTCGCTTTCCCGCCGAACCTTCCTTGGCGGCGTCGCCGCAAGTCCGTTCGTTGTTTCCGGCATCAGTGGGCCGGCGCTCGCCGCCGACATCACCGTCGGCATCATCTATGTCGGTTCTCGCCAGGATTACGGCTGGAACCAGGCTCACGCGGTCGGCGCAAAGGCGCTGAGGGAAATTCCCGGCGTCAAGGTTGTCGAAGAGGAGAACGTGCCGGAAACCGTCGCGGTGGCGAAGACGATGGAGTCGATGATCAACATCGACGGCGCGACGCTGCTGTTTCCGACCTCGTTCGGCTATTTCAATCCGTTCATGATCGACGCGGCGAAGAAATATCCCAAGGTCGAATTCCGCCATCCGACGTCGCTGTGGCAGGCCGACAAGCATCCGAGCAATGCCGGCGGTTATTTCTGTTATCTGGATCAGGGGCACTACGTGAACGGCATCGCCGCCGGTCTGTCGACCAAGTCGAACAAGATCGGCTACATCGCCGCCAAGCCGATCCCGCTGGTGTTGCGCAACGTCAACTCCTTCATGCTGGGCGCGCGCAAGGTCAATCCCAACGTCACGGTTCAATTGATCGTCACCGGCGACTGGGCCATGCCGGTGCGTGAGGCCGAAGCCGCCAACGCGCTGGTTGACGCTGGCTGCGACATCGTCGCCTGCCACATCGACAGCCCCAAGGTGGTGATCGAGACCGCCGAAAAGCGCGGCGTCAAAAGCTGCGGCCACAACGCCAATCAGGCCGACCTCGCGCCGAAGGGATTCATCACCGGCGCCGAACTGAAGTGGGGAACGATCTACAAGAGCTTCGCCGGCATGATCGCCAAGGGCGAGAAGCTGCCCAACATGGTGATCGGCGGTTACGACAAGGACATGGTGGTGAGTTCGCCGTTCGGCGCTGGCGCCAGCGAGGCTGGCAAGAATGCGGCCATGGCCGCGATCGCCGATCTCAAGGCCGGCAAACCGATCTTTACCGGCACAATCAAGAGCAACACCGGAAAAGTGATCTCCAGCAAGGATACACCCCTCTACGATCCCTCACTCGAAGCCACCGATTATCTGGTCGAAGGAATCGTCGGCACTGTTTGATTCAAAAGGCAGATTCGGCAGCAACACGCTGTCGGCGTTGCGACTGACTGCAGGAAGGCGGCGGTGGTGCATGTCGCATGGCACCGCGCCTGCTTGAATTTTCATCAATTCATCCGTGTAAAGGGAGGAACCCAGTCATGGCTTTCGCATTGCAAAAATTGTCCCGAAAACTCCTGCTGGCGAGCGGAGCGGTGTTACTTGCATTTACCGCTGCGCTGCCGGCAAGAGCGGAAGACACCGTCAAGCTCGGCCTTGTGGCGACGATGTCCGGCCAGTCGGCGAAGTCAGGCGAAGCCATTGTGCGTGGGCTGTCGCTGGCGATCGACGAGATCAACGCCAAGGGTGGCCTGCTCGGCAAGCAGGTCGAACTCCTGGTGCGCGACGACGAAAGCAACCCCGCCAAGGGCGTGATTGCCGCGCGTGAGCTCGTGCAGCGGGAAAAGGTGGCGGCGTTCTTCGGCGGGCTGGATACCCCGGTCTCGATGGCGATCGTTCCGTTTGCCAACCAGTCCAAAGTGCCGTTCATCGGCGTCTGGGCTGCGGGCACGGCGATCACCCGAAACGGCGCGCCCGAGAATTACGTGTTCCGCGTTTCCGCCGTCGATGCGCTGGTCGACGTCGCGCTGGTCGATTATGCCGCGAAAAAATACGGCGCCAAGAAACCGGGGATGATGCTGATCAATAATCCCTGGGGTGAATCCAATGAGAAGGGTTTGAAGGCGGCGCTCGAAGCCAAGAGCCTACCGTTTGCCGGCGTCGAGAAATTCGAAACCGGCGACGTCGACGTGGTGCCGCAGCTGACGCGGCTGAAGGACGCCGGCGCCGATGCGCTGTTCATGGTCGCCAATGTCGCCCCGTCGGCGCAGGTGGTGAAGTCGCTCGACCGCATGGGCTGGAACGTGCCGATCATTTCGCATTGGGGCCCCTCCGGTGGACGCTTCACCGAGCTTGCCGGTCCAAGCGCCGAGAAGGTTCATTTCATCCAGACCTTCAGCTTCTCCGGCAACACCAGTCCGAAAGCGGCTTCCGTGCTTGAGGCGCTGAAGAAGAAATATCCCGAAATCAAGTCGGCGGCGGACGTCACGCCGGCCGTCGGCATCGCCAATGCCTACGACGCGATGCATCTGACGGCGCTGGCGATTAGCAAGGCCGGATCGACCGATGGACCGGCCGTTCGCGAGGCCTTCTACGACATCGGCAAGTATGACGGCTTGATCAAGGCCTACGACAAGCCGTTCTCAAAGGAGAACCAGGACGCCTTGTCGCCCTCGGATTACATCTTCACCTATTTCAAGGGTGACGAAATCCTCCCGCTGACCAATTGATCGGGGTATATTTCGGGAAGGGCGCGGTATCTTCCGCGCCCTTCCGGTCGCCGTAATTCGGGTTCGCCATGCTCGCTTCCGCCATCATCTCGGGCATCGGCCTCGGCAGCATGTACGGGCTGATAGCACTCGGCTTCCATATCACCTACGTCGTTTCCGCCACCGTGAATTTCGCGCAAGGCTCGGCGATGATGCTGGGCGCGGTGCTCGGCTACGTCTTTGGCATCCGACTAGGCTGGCCGATGCCGCTTGCCGCTGCCGCGGCGCTGTCGGTCTGCGCACTATTCGGTCTCGTTGTCGAGCGCATCCTGGTGCGTCCGTTCGTGGCGCGGGGCTCGAATGCCTGGCTGATGGCGACGGTGGCCGCCGGCATCGTTCTCGACAACGTCGTGCTGTTCACCTTCGGCAAGGAGCCGCGCGGGTTTCCGTCCGCGCTGGCGAGCCAGCCGATCAAGCTGTTCGGCGCCGGGGTCTACCCGCTGCAGCTTGTGATTCCAGTGGTCGGCATCAGCATTGCGCTGGTGATGCATCTGGTACTGCGCAACACCCGCCGCGGCAAGACGCTGCTGGCGGTGGTGCAAAATCCCGATGCGGCGCGGCTGATGGGGATCAACGTGCATCGCACCGTCGCGGTGTCGTTCATGATCTCGACCGCACTGGCCGGGCTCGCCGGACTATTGATCGCGCCGCTGTTCAGCGTCAGTTCGGAAATGGGCTCGTTGTTCGGCATCAAGGCTTTCGCCGTTGCGATCCTTGGCGGCATGGGCTCGGCCTGGGGCGTCGTCGTCGCCGGCCTGATCTACGGCCTGATCGAGGCGCTGGTGACGTCGTTCCTCGGCTCGGTCTACACCCAGATCGTCGTGTTTTCCGTCGTGATCATCGCGCTGGCCTTGATGCCCAACGGTTTGTTCGGCCGCGCCGCGACCAACAAGGTCTGACGTGCGATACGCCTCCGATCTCCGTCCCCACGCCATGCCGGCGGCGCTGCTGGTCCTGACCGGCATTGCGGCACTCTATGCCGCGAGGGCCGGGGGCTACGTCCCGTTCGTGATGGCGATGGTCGCGCTCACCGCGATCGTTGGCGTCGGGCTCAACATTCTGGTCGGATTGACCGGGCAGATATCGCTCGGCCATGTCGGGTTTTACGCGATCGGCGCCTATACGGTGGCGATCCTGTCGCTGGAGGGCATCAGCTTCTGGATCGCCCTGCCTGCGGCCGGATTGATCGCGGGCGCGATCGGCCTGCTGTTGTCGCTGCCGGCCTTGCGCGTCACCGGTCCATATCTTGCGATGGTGACCATCGCGTTTGCCTTCATCGTTCAGCATCTCAGTATTGAGTGGCGCGGGCTTACCGGAGGCTCGAACGGTTTGATGGGGTTCGCGCCGCCGTCGATCGGCGGCGTGAGCTTTACCGAGCGCGAGATGGCGCTGCTCGCGATCGCCATCGCCGGCGCCTCGATGATTTTCTTTCACCGGCTGGCGGTCTCGGCCTGGGGCAGGGCGATGGTAGCCGTGCGCGATGCCGAGGTCGCGGCGCGCTCGATCGGCCTCAACCCCGTCAACGTCAAGGCCGCGGCATTCATGCTGTCGGCGGCTTTCGCCGGCATCTCCGGCGGCATTTTCGCTTCGCTGCTGGCGTTCGTAGCACCCGATTCCTTTCCGTTCTCGCAATCGATCCTGTTCTTGTTTGCCTGTGTGGTCGGCGGCGCCGGCTGGGTGCTCGGCCCGGCGGTAGGAGCCGCCATCACCGTGGTGTTGCCGGAGCTGCTGTCCAATCTGGCGGAATATCGCCTGCTGTTCTTCGGCGTGCTGCTGCTGATCGTGCTTTGGCTGGCGCCGGAGGGAATACTTGGCACCCTTGCGCGCCTGTTCCGCCGGCTCGATCCGCGCGTTGCCGACGCGGGCAATTTCGATGTCGCTGGCTTTCTCGCCGGCCGCAACCGCACTCCGCTCACTATCGATGGCATCGGTATCAGTTTCGGCGGCATCAAGGCGGCATCCAGTGTCAGCTTCATGGCCGAACCGGGCAGGGTCACAAGCGTGATCGGCCCCAACGGCGCCGGCAAGACCACGGTGCTCAACATGATCGGCGGATTCTATCGGCCGGACGTCGGCAGCATCCGGCTCGGGGAAGAGCAACTCGCCGGCGCTCCCGCATGGAAAGTGGCCCGCGCCGGAATCGGACGGACGTACCAGACCACAAAACTGTTCGAATCCATGAGCGTCGTCGACAACGTCCTGATCGCGATGTGCGGCGGACGGTTGGGGTCGATGCTGTCAGTGGCCGCCACCGCTGCCGGCGTACAGGCGGCCGAAGCGCTCCTGGTATTCGTCGGCTATCACGGCGCGCTGGCGGCTGTTGCAGGCGATCTTCCCCATGTCGACCGCCGGCTGGTCGAAATCGCCCGCGCGCTGGCGATGCGGCCGCGCGTCTTGCTGCTCGACGAACCGGCGGCTGGTCTGATGTCCGCCGACAAGGACGCGCTCGGCGGTTTGCTGCGGCGGATCGCCAGTTCCGGAATCGCGGTCATCCTGGTCGAGCACGACATGCGCCTGGTGATGGGAATCTCGGATCATGTTGTGGTGCTGGATGCCGGCCAGCCGATTGCGGCGGGCTCGCCGAACGAGATCCGCAGGGATTCCAGGGTTCTGGCCGCCTATCTCGGCGGCGCCGAGATGCGGGCAAGGGCGCGGCAGCAGGCCTGGGACGGACCGTCGGACGCGGTGTTGACCGCGATCGGTCTCACCGCCGGCTATGGCGCTGCGCCGGTGCTGCAAAAACTCAATTTCCAGGTGCGGCCGGGCGAAATGGTGGCGCTGATCGGCGCCAATGGCGCCGGCAAATCGACCATCATGCGCGCGGTGGCCGGGCTGCTGCGTCCGATCGAGGGCGACGTCATTCTCGATGACGTCAGGATCGAGCGCATGGAGGCGCACCGCATCGCGGGCCGTGGCCTGGCGCTGGTGCCGGAAGGGCGGCAGGTATTTCCGGAGCTTTCCGTCTACGACAATCTCGAACTCGGCGCCCATACCCGCGACAAGGTCGATTATGCCGCCGAGATCGACGCGCTTCTGACGCGGTTTCCGCGCCTCCGCGACCGCTTGCACAGCCTTGCTGGTTTGCTCTCCGGAGGCGAGCAGCAGATGCTCGCGATCGCGCGCGGCATGATGGCGAAGCCCCGCATCCTGCTGCTCGACGAGCCTTCGCTCGGGCTGGCGCCTGCCATGATCAACGAGCTGTTCGATGTATTGGCGGATCTGCGCGACGAAGGGATCACGATTCTGGTGGTCGATCAGATGGCGGTTCTGGCGCTCGCTGTGGCGGACCGCGGCTATGTGATCGACTCCGGTCAAATCGTGCGCGAAGATAGCGCCGCTAACCTCGCCAGAGATCCCGAGGTCGAGGCGGCCTATCTCGGGCATGTCGAAGCAGCGCAATAGGCAGGCGGATGCCGTTCGATTTTGTTCTGCGCAGTGGACGCATCGCCGGCCGTGACCACGAGCTGGTCGATATCGGCGTGCGCGACGGGCGCATTGCCGCGATCGGTCCGAGTCTTGAAACTAATAGTGCGCGCGATGTTGCGCTGCACGGAAGGCTGCTGGTTCCAGGTTTCGTCGAAACCCATATCCATCTCGACAAGTCCTGCATCTCCGATCGCTGTGGCTGCGAGCGCGGGACCCTGCAGGAAGCGATTGCCGCAGTGGCGACGGCGAAGGCCGCCTTCACCGAGGACGACATCTACACCCGGGCGCGGCGCACCCTGGAGCGGGCGATCGT
>JAQGKJ010000376.1 GCA_028290165.1 Bradyrhizobium sp.
CATTTTCCACGCGTGTCGCCGGCTTGAACCGCAAGGCCGGGTCGGCCTGCAGCACCAATGAGGCGGTAAAATCCTGCGGCGAGAAGCCGGCATTGAAATGCCCGAGCACGATCTCGTCGACATCGCCAGCGGAAACGCCGGCATCGGCGAGCGCCTCGTTGGCGACCCGGACCACGAGGCTTTCGACGGTTTCGGTATCGAATTTGCCGAACGGCGTGTGTGCCCATCCGACGATGCTGGCTGTCATGGTCGTTCTCCTCTCAGAGTGCCGCAATCAGATCAGGCGACGAACTTACCACTAAGTTCGTCCTCGATGTGAATCCGGATGATGTCGTCAAAGGTCTTTTCGGCGGTGGTGAAGCCGAGGCTGAGCGCCCGCTTCGGCTCGAAATTGCGCGGCCAGCCGGCGACAATCCCCATGATGAACGGATCGGGCTCGCGTTTGATCCGCCCCGCCACCTTTTCGCCCGCCACCCGCTTTAGCGCCGCGATCTGTTCGCCGACGGTTGCGGAAAGGCCGGGCATGGTAAGGTTGCGGCGGGGGCCGACTGCAGCAGAGTCAATGGTCGCGGCATGGAGAAGGAACCCGACCGCCGAGCGCGGCGTGGCATGCCAGTGGCGGACGTCCTCGGAGACGGGCAGCACCACTTCCTTGCCGGCGAGCGGTTCGCGCAGGATGTTGGAAAAGAAGCCGGAAGCCGCCTTGTTGGGAAGTCCCGGACGGATGCAGATGGTCGGCAAGCGGATGCCGATACCGTCCATGAAGCCGCGGCGCGTATAATCGGCCAGCAAAAGCTCGTCGATCGCCTTCTGGGTGCCGTAACTCAACAGCGGCGTATGAAAGAACTCATCGCCGATGGCGTCCGGAAACGGCGCGCCGAACACCGCAATCGAGGACGTGAACACGATACGGGGTTTGTAGCCACCGCCCACGAGCCGGATCGCATCGAGCAGCATTCGGGTGCCGTCGAGGTTGATGCGGTAGCCCTTGTCGAAATCGAGCTCGGCTTCCCCCGAGACAATCGCCGCCAGGTGGAAGATCACATCGGGGCGACCCGCGACCAGCTTTTCAGCAAAGCCCTGGACCGCGAAATCGCCCGTCACGGTATCGACCGGGAATCCGGCATTGGCAGGCTTGGCCGGAGCCACTACGTCCTGCATCGTCATCCGGCTGATGTCGCCTTTGCCGAGACGCCCGTCGCGCAGCAGCCACTCGGTCAATTTGCGGCCGACCATGCCGGCCGCGCCCAGAACCAGAATGTGCAAGACCCAACTCCTTGTTGTTCTTAATTGTTAGATGTGGGCCCGCGCGCTCACTCTTTCACGGCTCCCGTCATCGCCGACACATAATGCTCGACAAAGAACGCGTAAAGGATGACCAGCGGCAGCGAGCCTGCCAGCGCGCCCGCCATCAACGATCCCCAACGATAAATGTCGCCGTCGACGAATTCGTTGACGATCGCGACCGGAACCGTCTTGTTCTGGGTCGATTGCAGGAAGGTCAGGGCATAGATGAACTCGTTCCAGCACAGCGTAAAGCAAAAGATGAACGCCGAAATCAATCCGGGGATGGCGAGCGGCAGCACGATCTTGATCAGTATCTGCCAGCGGCTCGCACCGTCGATCAGCGCGCATTCCTCCAGCTCGAACGGAATGGTCTTGAAATAGCCCATCAAGAGCCAGGTCGAGAACGGGATCAGGATGGTCGGATAGGTCAGGATCAGCGCCATCGGCGAATCGAACAGGCCGTACTGGAACACGACGGTCGCCAGCGGAATGAACAGGATCGACGGCGGCACCAAATAGGACAGGAAGATCAAGCCGCCGACCCATTGCGCGCCGCGATAGCGCAAGCGAACGATCGCATAAGCCGCCAGCACGCTGGCGATGATCGACAGCATGGTGGCGCAGACCGCCACATACATCGTGTTCCACAGCCAATGTGGATAATAGCTTTCGAACAACAGCTTGTGGATGTGCTTGAAGGTCGGATTCCAGGTCCAGAACGGATTGAACTTGTCGAGATCGAGCAGCTGATCGTCCGGTTTGATCGCGGTCAGCCCCATCCAGTAGAATGGAAACAGCAGGATGAAGACGATGATCGAAAGCGGTAGATAAAGCGTCACGAGACGGCGCGGCAACGACTGCAGATAGCTCATGCCTTCGCTGTGATCGTCCATCGCGACTGTCGGCGATGAACCCGACAGCACGGCCTTGAGATCGATCCGCGAGGTAGGAAGATCAGTCATTATTCTCTCCCCGCTGCCACTTGCGGCAGCGCGCGCGGGGCTTGCCCCGTTCGCGCAAACAAAACAACGCCGCGCCGGGGCTTAGTCATTGTTCTCTCCCTGCTGCCACTTGCGCCGCTGCAGCCCGAACCAGGAGACCATGATCGCCGCCAGCAGGAACGGGATCATCGCGCTCGAGATCGCAGCCCCCTCGCCGAGTTGTCCGGCGATGATGGCGCGCTGATACGACAGGGTCGCCATCAGATGGGTGGCATTGACCGGACCGCCGCGCGTCATCGCCCAGATCAGCTGGAAGTCGGTAAACGTAAACAGCACCGAGAACGTCATCACCACCGCGATGATCGGGGTCAGCAGCGGGTAAGTGATGTAGCGGAACATTTCCCACTTGCTGGCGCCGTCGAGCGTTGCCGCCTCGTAGAGCGAGGGCTGCACGGTCTGCAAGCCCGCCAGCAGCGTGATCGCAACGAAGGGAACGCCGCGCCAGATATTGGCGAAGATCACGCAGATCCGCGCCCAGGTGGTGTCGCCGAGGAAATTGATATTTTGCGTGATCAGGCCGAGGTGTTTCAACGACCACGAGATGATCGAGAATTGGGAGTCAAAAATCCACCAGAACGCCAGCGCCGACAGCACCGTCGGCACGATGAAGGGGATCAGCACCAGCGCGCGCAGCATCGCCTTGAACGGCATGTTCTCGTTCAACAGCAGCGCCAGATAGAGGCCGACCGCGAATTTGATAGCACTCGCGACGGTGGTGTACAGTAGCGTGTTGAACACCGAGAGCCAGAAGATCGAATCGCCCCACAGCCACTCGTAGTTCTCGGTGCCGATGAAGACGCCCGGCCGCCCGATGCGCGCGTCGGTGAACGAAATCCAGATTCCCAAGCCGAGCGGATATGCCAGGAAGAAGATCAGGAATGCCATCGCCGGCAGCATGAACCAGAAGCCGAGCCAGTTTCGGTTGGTCCTGAGCTGATCCCAGGTGGTGGCCTCGCGTATCTGCGCCTTGGCCATGCGGGGTTGCAGTGCGATGTCAGCCATTGACGAAATCCCTTGATACTAGCGATGCCGTCGGTACCAGTGCACGCAGTCGAATATCAGGCCGTGTCGACGATCGGGCGGACCGCAACGTCAGTCGCGGCCCGCCCGATTGTACTCAACGATAGATGCGCTTCAACTGCCGCTCGGCGATCGCAATCGTGCCCTTGGCGTCTTCACGGCCGGTGCAGTAGTTGGCGAACATGTCGACCACCAGGAAGTCGGCGATCGCGGTCGC
>JAQGKJ010000450.1 GCA_028290165.1 Bradyrhizobium sp.
TTGACGAGCACATCGATCCCGCCGAACGTCCGTTCCGCGGTATCGAACATGCCGCGCACCGCCTCGGGATCGCCGACGTCGGCCTTGATGGCGAGCGCCCGGCCGCCTCTGCCCTCGATCGCGCGCGCCAGCGCCTCGGCCGGCGCCGCGATTGCCGAATAATTGATGACGACGGTGAAGCCGTCGGCGGCGAGCCGCTCCGCCACCGCCGCGCCAATGCCGCGCGAGGCGCCCGTCACGATCGCCACTTTACTGGTTTTTTCGGTCATTCTTTTCTCCTCATCGCCACGAGGCGCTCCCACACATTGATGCGCTGCTGAGGGTTCTTTCAAGCCTTCGTGAAGCCGGGCGCCATGATTGTGAGAGTTCGCCGACATAATCTCGTCGGAATTTTTCTTCAGAAGCGAGCCACTTATAGCGAGCAGCGGGGCGCTGGTCGGTTGGTTTTGAACCGGAAACCTCATCATGCCCTCGGACACTGCCTTCGCATCCCAAATCCCGCATTCCCGCTCGTCTGCTTCCGTGCTGCTGTCGAACGGTGTCACACGCCTCCAGGTCACGCTGAAACTCACGACCGCGATTTTGGCGCTGGCGGCCGGCGTCTACACCTATCTCGGCGTCCGCGAACTGCTCAACGGCAGTCCGACTACGGTGTTCTTCGCCGCGGTGATCTATTCGGTCGCGGTGTCGGTCGGCATCTACGCGTTCTGGGTGTTCCTGATGCATTTCATGCCGCATGTGACCCATCGCAGCGGCCGCGGCCTGATGTTCGGTTGCCTGCTGCTCGGCTCGCTGATGATCGTGGCGATGTCGTCATGGCTGAACGCCTCGGCGCTGGCCGGCGCCGCCGCGATCCAGCAGCACCTCGCCATCACCGTGCAGAACTACACCCGCGATCTCGATACCGCCAACACCAACGCGATTGCTGCCCAGGGACTGTTGCCGGATATCCAATTGGCGTCATCGCGCTTCGCAAAACTAGCCGACGCCGAGCGCGCCGGCTCGCTCACGGGCACCGCCGGATCCGGCACGGTGGTGCAGCTTCTGACGCAAATGTCCGGCCAGCTCGACAGTCTCGGCCAGCAAGTCCAGGCTTCGGACAAGCGTGTCTCGGCCTTATACGAGCAGGGCAGCAAGAGTCTGGCGAAGATGCGCGAATTGATCAGCGATCGCGGACCGATTGCGGCGCGCAGCGATGCATTGGCAACCGAGTCGCTGACGCTGATGGGCGTGATCGCCAATCTGCAGCAGACTTCCGTGGCGCCGGCAGTCAAACGCGCCGCGGCGTCGCTGTCATCGGGCTTCGTTGCGCCGGCGGCGGGCGGCCGCACATCTGATCTGGCGGATCGCCAGACCGCGGTTGTCGGCAAGGTGGAGGGCTCGATCGCGGCCCAGGCGGCGTCGCTCTCGGACGCCGCGGATAAGATTCTGGCGATGCCGCGGGTCGAACCGATCAGGTTCCAGACCTTGTCGCCCGCCGAAGCGGTTTTGCGCTACGCCGGCGATTTCATCCCGAGCTGGGCCGGCGCGATCTCGATTGATCTGATGCCGGCTGTGCTGGTGCTGATCCTCTGCGTGGTGCACGCCGCGATCCGGCGCGAAGGGATTCCCGCCGTTAGCGCCTCGAACATGACCGTCGGCGAGTTGGTGGCGGCCATGCAGATGGCGCGCGAGGTCGGGGAGGCGCAGCAGAAGATGCCGGGCGAAGCGAGGATCGACGGGGCGCCCGCCGCCGATCCAGCAGCGGCGCCAGACGAAAACATCACCTCGCTGTCGTCGGCGCGACATACCAAGTAGTGCAGCCGTGTCGCAATTGTCCACCATGCAGCAACGCTTTCATGCCTGGCTGGCGGAGCGTGCCGACGAAACCATTTTGCGCTGGATTTTCCGCGTCGTTCTCACCGTCACGATCGCCGTGCTGGCAGTTGACCTTGCGAGCATGCAGGGATGGCTCGCCAATGCCGAGCCTGCGGCAACACCGGCCGAGATAAGAGAGGACTCCCCCGCGCTGAACCTTCCCAGCCTGGTGCCGTCGATCATCGCGCCATTGTTGCGGGGCGGCGACAAGAGGCTGGTGCCGCTGCCGGAGCCGGGCGGCGCGACGGCCAAGGCGATGACATTCGAGTTGGTTGGCGGCGGCAAGTTGATGGCTGTCGGCACGATCACCCCGGGGATTTCGGACAGCTTCGCAGCCGAAGTCGGCAGACACGGCGAATACATCAAGACCGTGGTGTTGAACTCGCCGGGCGGCTCGGTAGCCGACGCGCTGGCGATCGGCCGGCTGATTCGCGACAAGAGATTCTCGACCGAAGTCGAGGCGGGAAAATACTGCGTGTCGTCGTGTCCGCTGGTGTTTGCCGGCGGCGTCGACCGACACGCCGGCGACAGGGCCATCATTGGCGTGCATCAGGTGGCAGCGCTCCGTTCGGCCACCGCCGGTCCGCCGCGCGATGAAATGAGCGTTGCGCAAAACATCTCGGCGCGCTGCCAGCGCTATCTCGGTGAGATGGGCGTCAGCCTGCAGGTCTGGGTGCACGCCATGGAGACGCCGCACGACAAACTCTTTGTGTTCACGCCGGATGAGCTGAAATCGCTCAACATCGTGACCGCGGATACGACGGTAGCTGGACATCCAACGGCGAAAACTCTCCCGAGCCGTCCCGGCGAACGGCGGGATCCATAACTTGGCCGGGACGACGATGTGGAACCATCGCCGGCTACCGGCGTTGTTCCCGATCGCCGGAGGTTTGCCATGCGCGTTTTTCTCGGAATGATTTTGGGTGCGCTGCTGCTGGTCGCGGGCGTCTACATCTACGATTCGCAATCAACCTCCACGGTCGCGAACGGTCAGGCCGCATCGGCCAACCGCACCATTGTCAACTGGGACGTGGCGGCGGCCGACTGGGATCTGCTGAAGCGGCGCGCGCAGGACGACTGGATCAAGCTGTCGTCGAAGTAACCGCACCAAGCGTTCACCTCACAAAAGTCCAGCGCCTTCGCTCGTAGCGAGGGCGCTCTTGCTATTGGCCGCAATTATTTGTTCGCCGCCGCTTTCCGTGCATCGGCAACCACCTGTTCGAACTCCGCCATGGTCAAAATGCCCGGCACCCGAAATTTGCCGACGATAAAGGACGGCGTGCCCTTGAAGCCAAACGCCGTCGCGTGATCGCTGTTGCGCGCGAGGATGGCGTCGATCGCCTTGGCGTTGGTGGCGAGATCGCGGTTGAGCCGGTCGACATCGACACCGGCGCCGGCGAGCAGCTCGCGGATGCGCGGCTCGGTCAGTTTCGAATTGACGCCGATCAGCGCTTCATGCGCCTGAACATATTTGTCCTGGAATTTACTCGCCAGCACCATCCGCGCCGCGATTACCGAGACCGGCCCCAGGATCGGCCAGTCCTTCAATACCAGGCGGATTTTGCCGTCGTCCTGCACCACCTGCCGCAGTTCGGGTTCGATCTTGCGGCAGTAGGGGCACTGGTAGTCGAAATACTCGACGATCGTAACGTCGCCTTCGGCATTCCCGGTCGCCGGAATATCCGGGTCGCGCAACACCAGCGCTTCCGTCAACACCGTCTCGTCGCTGCCTTGCGCCAGCGCCGATTCTGGCGCGATGCCGAGCATGATCGTAGTCGCGCCGATCGCGCCAAGCGTTTCGCGCCGCGTGCGCCCCTGGTTCAGCCGGGCTGAATGGATCGATTTGTTCACGTCTGGTCTCCCGGCCGGCCTGACCTGTCTTCGCTCAGGACAGGGCTAGGTAAAGCGCCAGCATATAGAGCGCCACTGCAATAATGACGGCGGCAAACACAATGTTGAGGGCACCGCGCCGCGCCGACAACAGCCGCGCCA
>JAQGKJ010000469.1 GCA_028290165.1 Bradyrhizobium sp.
CGCACGATCCTGGAATTGCTGGTCGCGCGAGGATTCGCGAGCCCGCGGACGCCGGTTCGTCTCAACAAGTTGGCCCGCATCGCCATCATTATTCGCTACGCATTCATCTGATGCAAAACACCGTCCATATCGTCGGCGCTGGAATTTCGGGCCTCTCGGCCGCCGTTCGGCTGGCGAATGCCGATTTCAAGGTACATGTCCACGAGGCCACGCAGCAAGCCGGCGGCCGCTGCCGGTCCTATTTCGATGCCGCGACCAACCTGACCATCGACAATGGCAATCACCTCCTGCTCTCGGGCAACCGTCACGCGGTAGCCTACGCGCGATCGATCGGTACCGAGGCCGGGCTGGTCGGGCCTAAGCGCGCGCAGTTTCCATTCGTCGATCTCTCCACCGGACAGCGCTGGCAGCTTGACCTCGGCGAGGGCCGGCTGCCGCTGTGGGTGTTCGATGAGTCGCGCCGGGTGCCAGATACCGGCCTGCTCGATTATCTCGCACTGATGCCTCTGATCTGGGCAGCGCAAAGCAAACTGGTCGGAGATGCGATCCCCTGCAAGGGAACGCTTTACGAGCGGCTGGTGCAGCCCCTGCTGCTGGCGGCGCTGAACGTCGATCCGCCCGAGGGCTCGGCGGGGCTTGCCGGCGCGGTGGTCCGCGAGACCTTGCTGGCGGGCGGACAGGCTTGCCGGCCGCTGATCGCCCGCGATGGCCTCAGCGCCGTACTGGTCGAACCCGCCATCAAGCTGTTGCGGGAAAAGGGCGCCAGCATCCAGTTCGGACACGAGCTGCGCGAGTTCGACATGTCGGCGGACCGCGTGGGCGAATTGAAGTTTGGCGGCGACGCGGTCGCCATTGGGCCTGGGGACGCCGTGGTGATGGCCGTTCCGCCGCGCCCGGCCGCTGCATTGCTTCCGGGCCTGAAGACGCCGTCCAAATTCCGGGCCATCGTCAATGCGCATTTCCGCGTCGATCCGCCTCGGGACATGCCTCCGATTCTCGGGGTCGTCGGCGGGCTGGTCGAGTGGCTGTTCGCGTTCCCGCAACGCCTGTCGGTCACCATCAGCAATGGCGACCGGCTGGTGGATATGCCGCGTGAGGAACTCGCGCAGGCGATCTGGCGGGATATCTGCAAAGCCGCCGGCGTGGAGGGGGAACTGCCGCCCTGGCAGATCGTGCGCGAGCGCCGCGCCACATTTGAGGCCACCCCGGAACAGAACGCGCTGCGGCCGGGCCCGTCCACCAGCTGGAAAAATCTGTTTCTCGCGGGCGACTGGACTGATACGGGGTTGCCGGCAACCATCGAAGGATCGGTGCGGTCGGGGAACCGGGCCGCCGATCTCGTCCTCGCCATGCGGCAGTCCTGATCGGGCCAAAGCTGGCGGTTTTGGGTATAACGGGCGGGGCTGAATACAGGGGGATGTCGAGCGAGATGCATTCCGGCAATAAGTCCATTGGAACAGAGACCGATGGCGCCCTGGAGGCGAGCATTGCGTCGGCGACCCACGCCTTACTTGGCTACCGGCAGCCGGACGGACACTGGGTGTTCGAACTGGAAGCCGATTGCACCATCCCGGCTGAGTATGTGCTGCTTCGCCATTACCTTGGCGAGCCCGTCGACCGCGCGCTGGAAGCCAAGATCGCAAACTATCTGCGCCGGGTTCAAGGCGCCCACGGCGGCTGGCCGCTGGTGCATGACGGCGATTTCGAGATGAGCGCCAGCGTGAAGTCCTATTTCGCGCTGAAGATGATCGGCGATTCCCCCGACGCGCCGCACATGGCGCGTGCCCGGGAGGCGATCCGCTCGCGCGGCGGCGCCATCCACAGCAATGTTTTCACCCGCTTCATGCTGGCGATGTTCGGGGTGCTGACCTGGCGGAGCGTGCCGGTGCTGCCGGTCGAGATCATGCTGCTGCCGATGTGGTCGCCGTTTCATCTCAACAAGATCTCGTATTGGGCGCGCACCACGATCGTGCCGTTGCTGGTGTTGGCGGCGCTGAAGCCGCGCGCCAAGAACGTCAGCGGCGTCGGGATCGATGAGCTGTTCCTGCAGTCGCCATATTCCATCGGAATGACGGCCAAAGCGCCGCATCAAAGCTGGGGCTGGTTTCTGCTGTTCCGCGGACTGGACAGCATATTGCGGGTGATCGAGCCGCTGTTTCCGAAACAACTGCGGGCCCGCGCGATCGACAGCGCGGTTGCCTTCATCGAGGAACGGCTGAACGGCGAGGATGGCCTGGGCGCGATCTACCCGCCGATGGCCAACGCCGTGATGATGTACGAGGTGCTTGGAAAGCCGGCGGATTATCCGCCGCGCGCCGTGACGCGAAACGGCCTCGACAGGCTTCTGGTGATCGGCGCGCACGAAGCCTACTGCCAGCCTTGCGTCTCGCCGGTGTGGGACACCTCGCTCACCTGTCATGCCCTGATCGAAGCCGGCAGCGAGGAGGCATTGCCTGCGGCCAAACGGGGGCTGGACTGGCTCAAGCCGAAGCAGATTCTGGATCTCAGGGGTGATTGGGCCGTCAAGCGGCCGGACATCCGTCCCGGCGGCTGGGCCTTCCAATACAACAACGCCTACTATCCCGACCTCGACGACACCGCCGTCGTGGTGATGGCGATGGACCGGACGCGGCGCGCCACAAGAAACCCGGAATACGATGCCGCCATCGCCCGCGGCCGCGAGTGGATCGAGGGCATGCAAAGCCGCGATGGCGGCTGGGCCGCCTTCGACGTCAATAATCTCGAATATTACCTCAACAACATTCCGTTCTCCGATCATGGCGCGCTGCTCGATCCGCCGACCGAGGACGTTACCGCCCGCTGCGTCTCGATGCTGGCCCAGCTCGGCGAGATTGCCCAAACCAGCAAGGCCGTCGCGGATGGGGTCGACTATCTGCG
>JAQGKJ010000506.1 GCA_028290165.1 Bradyrhizobium sp.
ATGGTGAGGGATCCGCCAAGGATGGCGCGCAGCATGAAATGGGCAATCCAACCCTGGTCCTCGGTGCCGGTTTGGCGCGGACCGTAGATACAGCTCATCCGCAACACAGCCGTATTCAGCCCGTAAACCCGTGCGTAATCGCGCACATACTGATCTGCAGTGCCTTTCGAACATCCATAGGGGCTATAGAAGTCGAGTGGTGTCGCTTCATCGACGCCGGCGACGAGGCTTGGATTCGCGGGAACATGACGCCGTCCAACCTGCCTGATTTGATCGTCCGCCATCAAGCGTCCGTAAACCTTGTTGGTGGATGCAAAAAGCAGGGGCGCAGAAGGATTGTGCAGGCGGATCGCCTCCAACGTGTTGAGCGTGCCGCGTGCATTGGTCTCGAAATCGTCGACCGGATCCTGCAGGCTTGTGGTAACGGCAACCTGCGCTGCCAGATGCAGTACCGCTCCCACTCCCCGCACCGCCTCGATGACAGAAATGGAATCGCGAACATCCCCCGAAACGATCGAAACCAGATCGCCATGGCGGGACTTCAACCACTGCGCATTCTCGCGCACACCCGCGCGGGACAAATTGTCGAACGCAAGCACTTTCTGCCCACGCATCGCCAGCGCGTCAGCCAGATTGCAGCCGATGAATCCGCATCCACCGGTGATCAGCACAGATCCATTGAGATTTACACGCTCCGTCATGCTACCAATCCCCGGCTTGCGAGTTCTTCGGTGGCTCTTTCGACGTGATCGTCGGCGATCTGGCCGGCGAGGTACTCGGCGAGCTCCTCAAGTCCGCGGGTAAACTCGACGGCTGGAGCGAAATTCAGCAACCGGGCACTCTTTTCGACATCGGCAAAGCAGTGCCTGATGTCGCCGGCCCGATATTTGCCAGTGATAAGCGGCTTCAGATCGCGTCGGTTCATCACTCGGGCGAGATCCTCCACTACCGACAGGATCGTTCGGTGCTGACCCGAACCAATGTTGAAGACCTCACCGTCGCACGGCGATTCCAGGGCCAGCCGGCAGGCTTTCGCGATGTCGTGGACATGGACGAAATCGCGGCGCTGCAACCCGTCCTCGAACACCATCGGCTGGCGGCCATTCAACAGGCGCGCCGCGAAGATGGCGAGCACGCCGGTGTAGGGGTTCGACAATGCCTGTCGCGGACCATAAACGTTGAAAAAACGAAGCGCGACGGTTGGAATCCGGTAGGCCTTGCCCGTGATGAGACAGAGCCGCTCCTGGGCGTATTTGTTCAGCGCATAGACCGACGTCAGCGACGGCGGCTTCGTCTCGGGGGTCGGCATCGGCACCAAAGGCCGGCCAGTCTCGTCTTCCAGCTCCCATCGGTTGCTGCGGAGCTGTTCGGCACTCCGCTCCGCCGGATTGACCAGGATGTTCGAAAAGTCCCGGCAAAGTCCTTCACCGTAAACACTCATGGAAGACGCGACCACAAGTCTCGCGACCGGACGGTTGGCAATGGCCTCGAGAAGGATCGCCGTTCCGATTTCATTGTTCTGCACATACGACACCATGTCGTACATGCTTTGGCCGACGCCGACGGCGGATGCGAGATGCAGTACCAGATCGGCACCCCGCAACGCCCTATCAACGACTACCGGATCCGTGACGTCTCCAACGATCAGCTCCGCTTCCGGATCAAGGTAACCAGGCGGCTGGCGTGATGTGCCGTGAACCTGCGTTGCGAGGTTGTCGAGGAGCCTGACCTCGTAGGCGGCGCCCAAGAGAACGTCCGCAACGTGCGAACCGATGAACCCTGCTCCACCTGTGATAAGAACTCGCGCCATCCAACTGCTTTCTTTTGTGTCAAACGGATTGAAACCGGATCCAGCGCCATCAATGCCGCCAGAACAAGAAAGCGCGTACCGGAGTGAGATCGTAGATGATTTGCGGGTTGCACGGCTGTCTCGTAACGGAGACGCCTAAAAGGTTTGTTCGTTCCTCACGTAGGTACAAACAACAATTTCGCCTAACATAAATTAATTGCCTATGTGAATCCCGAGCCTAGAACGCGTGGCCGTTTGCGACCGGACCGATATCCAGATGGCCGGCAACGGCTGCACCCACGTCGGAAAAACCGGCCCGGGCGCCGATCGGGCGTGAGTGGTCGCCACCGAACGCCAGCACCGGTACTTGTTCACGCGTGTGGTCGCTACCGTTCCGGGTCGGATCGCAACCGTGATCTGCGGTGACAATCAGGAGATCGTCGAGCTTCAGCCGGGGCAGCAATTCTGAAAGTCGCCGATCGAATCCTTCGAGCGCCGCCGCATATCCGGTCACGTCACGGCGATGGCCGTAGATCGTATCGAAATCGATGAAATTCGCAAACAACAAGCCGCCATCCTCCAGCATTTCGAGGCCCTCGAGCGTACGGTCAAACAGCGCATCATTGCCGTTCCCTTTGAGGACACGGCCTGTGCCGCGGTGGGAGAAGATGTCGGCGATCTTGCCAATCGTGATGACTTCACGCCCCGCAGCCGTTGCGAGGTCCAGGATGGTCTGTCCTGGAGGCGGCACGGAATAGTCGCGACGGTTATGGCTCCTGACAAAGCCGGATGGTGAGTCGACGAACGGACGGGCAATGACCCGACCAATATTCAACGGCTCAAGAAGTTCGCGAGCTATCCGGCAGACCGAATAAAGTCGCTCCAATCCGAACTCCCGCTCATGGGCCGCAATCTGAAAAACACTGTCGGCCGACGTATAACAAATCGGTCTGCCGGATCGCGCATGCTCATCGCCCAACCCTGCGATGATCTCTGTCCCTGACGCGTGGCAATTTCCGAGAACTCCGGAAAGGTCCGCCCGTTCGCATAGCTGCGTTGTGATCTTTTCGGGGAAACACGGCACTGTGCGCGGGAAATAGCCCCACTCGAAGGCAACCGGCACCCCCGCGAGCTCCCAATGGCCCGACGGCGTGTCCTTGCCTTTCGAAATTTCGGCAGCGCAACCAGGGCGACCCTCTATCTCACGGCTCTCAAGGCCAGGAGGAACTCGTCCGCCTGCCATTTGGCAAGCCTGCCCTAGACCAAGCCTCGCCAGGTGTGGAACGTGCAACGGTCCTTCGCGCGCAACTCCATCGCAGTCGCCGCGTGCACAGGCATCTGCAATATGGCCGATGGTGTCGGCGCCAAGATCGCCATAGGCGGCCGCGTCGGGCGCCGAGCCGATACCGACAGAGTCCATTACAAGGATAATGGCGCGCATTGGATCTGCTCGGATGGTTTGTTAACGCCGACCAGGTCAGCCCGGTTCGGACAATAGCGGTCAATCATGCTGGCGCAGAAATCCGCGAATTCCTGCGGCACCAGCGGCGCGCTGGTATGGTGCGGCGCTATCCCGCGATGCTCGGGCGTGAAGCAGAAAGTGATGGTGACGTCGAACTCGGCAACCGCTTCCATCTGCCGATCGAACCAATCGAGCGCATTGGGGC
>JAQGKJ010000573.1 GCA_028290165.1 Bradyrhizobium sp.
CGACAACGCCGTCCTTGCCGAACAGAACGGTTTCGGTCTGGGCGGCGTTGAGAACCACGCAGATGACAATGTCGGCCTGCCTGGCGGCCTCCGCCGGCGTCTTGGCGCCTTTGCCACCATCGGCCACGAACCGCGCTACGGCCTCCGTCGAAACATCGCAGCCGGTAACCTCAAAACCCGCGCGCTTGAGCGAGGTCGCCATGCCAAAACCCATCGAGCCGAGCCCGATGACGGCGACACGCGGTTTTGGGACATTGGATTCAGGCATGGGCATTTCCTCAGGCGGGTTCATCTTGAGCCGAAATTCGAAAACGGCTTTTGTCTCTCCCTATCACGGCTTGGCCGCGCTGCCAAAGCATGAGACAAGGCGGCAATGAGGATGCTGCCATGACCGAAAGCAATATCCGCGAGGAAATCTGCCGGCTCGGCCGCTCGCTGTTCGAGCGCGGGCTGACGCCGGGCTCGTCCGGCAATATCAGCGTCAGGTGTGAGGACGGGGGCTGGCTGGTGACGCCGACCAATGCGTCGCTGGGTTTTCTCGACCCGGCGCGGCTGTCGCGGCTTTCAGCCGACGGCCGGCTCGCCTCCGGCGATGCGCCGACCAAGGAAGTGCCGCTGCATACTGCGCTCTATCAGACCCGCAACGCGGCGCGCGCGGTGGTGCACCTGCATTCGACCCATTCGGTGGCGCTGTCGATGCTGCCGGAGATCGACCCGCGCGCCGCTTTGCCGCCGATGACAGCCTATTACCTGATGAAATGCGGCGCCACCGCGCTGGTGCCGTACTATCGCCCCGGCGATCCCGCGGTGGCCGAGGCGATCAAGGGCCTCGCCGGGAAATATTCATCCGTGTTGTTGGCCAATCACGGCCCGGTGGTCGCTGGCGATACGCTGGAAGCCGCGGTGTTCGCGATCGAAGAGCTGGAGGAGACGGCGAAGCTTTATTTGCTGTTGCGCGGGCTGAACCCGCGGTATTTGTCGCCTGAGCAGGTGGCGGATCTGATAAAGACGTTCGGGCTGAAGCTGCCGGAGCATGGGCACGACTAGCCTCTCCTCGTCATGGCCGGGCTCGTCCCGGCCATCCACGTCTTACTCTCGTCAACGCAAAAAGACGTGGATGCCCGGGACGAGCCCGGGCACGACGGAAAAATACGGAACACGTCCCCCTCCACGTCATTGCGAGCCAACGGGTCGGCGCAAAGCGCCGCCCGAGGCTCCGCGAAGCAATCCATAACGCAACGAAGGAAGGGTGGATTGCTTCGTCGCGGAGTTTATCATCGGGCCGGCCGAAGGCCGGACCCGTTGGCTCCTCGCAACGACGAACTCCCGTCACAGCCCCAGATACGCCTTGCGCACCTCGGGATTGCCCTTGATCTCGGCTGACGTGCCCTGCATCAGGAGACGACCGGTTTGCAGGATGTAGGCGCGGTCGGCGATATCGAGGCATTCCGCGATGCGCTGCTCGACGATCAGCACGGTCATGCCGGCATCGCGGATTCGTTTCACTGCCTGAAAAATCTCGTCGACCAGTTTCGGCATAATGCCCTGCGACGGCTCGTCGAGCATCAAGAGCCGCGGCCGCGTCATCAGCGCGCGGCCGATCGCCAGCATCTGCTGCTCGCCGCCGCTTAGCGTTTCGGCGCGCTGCTCGAAACGCTCCGACAACCGCGGGAACAATTCGAACACGAGCGCCAGCGGCGCATCGCGGTTCCCTTCGCCGCGATAGAGGTAGCTGCCGAGCCGTAGATTGTCGCGCACTGATAATCGCGGAAACAGCCGGCGGTTTTCAGGCACATAGGCGATGCCGCGCGTGGTGATCAGATGCTGCGGCATGCCGTCGATCCGCGCACCGTCGAAGGTGACAGTGCCGGAGCGCGGACGTTCGGCGCCGGCGATGGATTTCAGAAGCGTAGATTTACCGGCGCCATTGGCGCCGGCGACGCAGACGATCTCGCCCTTGGCGACCTCGATCGAGACCGCCGAGATGGCGACCAGCCCCTGATAGGCGGTGGTGACTTCATGCACCGACAGCATGACGATCCCCAAGATACGCGCTGATGACTTTTGGATCGCGAACGATGTCTTTAGGTTTTCCCTCGATCAGCACCTTGCCGAGATCGAGCACGATGGCGCGGTCGACCAGCGGCATCACGATCTCCATGACGTGCTCGACCATCAACACGGTGACGCCCGTGGCGCGCACTTTTCGTACCAGTTCCACGCCGGTCTGCGCCTCGATCGGCGTAAGCCCGGTGAGCACCTCATCGAGCAGCAGCAGCTTTGGTTCGGTCGCAAGCGCGCGCGCAACCTCGAGACGACGTTTTTCCGATGGGATCAACTCGCTGGCGGGCACGTCGGCGCGGGCAGCAAGGCCAGCAAATTCAAGCACTTCATAGGCTTTGCGGCGCGCTTCGCGCATCACGGTGGTGCGGACCAGCGCACCGACGATGACATTGTCGATGACCGTCATGGTCTCAAAGCTTTTCACGACCTGAAAAGTGCGCGCGATGCCGCGCTGGCAGCGCTCTGCCGCCGGCAGCGCGGTGACGTCCTCGCCGTCGAA
>JAQGKJ010000595.1 GCA_028290165.1 Bradyrhizobium sp.
CCGGCGATGATGCGCACCGGCCGCGTCGGATAATCGAGCGCCGACGCAGATCGCGGAAAGGCCGGCGCCGCGGCAACGAGCCCGGCGAGTTTCAGAAATTGACGGCGGAGAAGTTTCATGGCGTGCCCCCTGGTGGCACCAAGGCTATCCCGATTCTCGGGACGTAAGTTAGAGGCTCGACTTCCGGTCACGGCACTTGATCGACGTGCCGCGATCTCGCGGCGCGTGGCGCCCGAGCTGTGCATGGACGTTCCCGCCCAAGGAGGGCGTGGGGAATGCCGGGTGTCGGTGCACCCGCAGCCGCGCGTGTAGTGTAGAAAGCACGCGCGTTAGTCACCACGGTCGCACCGGAATCACCCGGCATTCCCGCACGCAATGGTTTTAACGGTTTCCTCCGTGCTCTCCCCGGTGATCGGGCTTTCTTGTCACCGTCATCAGCGGAGTTGCCCCTGCTGACTTGACGCCGGCGTCGAGGCGTCAGGACCACACGACTTCGCCGTCCGCGTCAGCACGATTCGTCAAGCGCGCCGCCCGCGTCCATCGCATCCCGCCCCGCGTCCGTGACGATCGCGATACGCCCCTCGAGTGGGACGAGACGGCGGCAGTTCTAGAAGTGATTTGGGTCAGGCGAGAAGGGGAATCTTTTTGCAAAGAGGACTGGACAGCCCAAATCAGATTGATCCGCTTCAACAAATTCGGTTTTTGGAGATTCCGGTCGGTAGCCGGATCAAGCCGGGGAATGGTGCGAATGCGCGTCCGATGGCTGCATCCGGGCTGCGGAATTCACGCGCACCGCCCCCGCGACGCCCCCACCCCAGCCTCCCCGGCAAGCGCGGGAGAGGGAGAAGAGCCATGGCGGCGGCACTTCCGTATCCCCACCGGCGCTGTTAGGTTCCCTTCCGCAAACAATTTGCGCGGAGCGGCTTCGACCGTTCGGCGAACAAGGGGGAGAAAAAACGGAATGTTTTCGCATGTGATGATCGGGACCAACGACCTGGAAAAGGCCAAGTCGTTCTATGACGCGTTGCTTGGCACGCTCGGGGTGCCGCCCGGGAGGGTCGACCGCCACCGCATTTTCTACCGAACCAAGACCGGCACTTTCGGGGTGACGAAGCCGATCGATGGCAAGTCTGCGACGCCCGCCAATGGCGGCACGCTCGGTTTTGCCGCGGCCTCGACTGAGGAGGCCGACGCATGGCATGCGGCCGGCATCGCCCATGGCGGCAAGACCTGCGAAGACCCGCCGGGCGTGCGCGAGGGCCCTGGCGTCAAACTCTATATCGCTTATTTGCGCGATCCCGACGGCAACAAGCTCTGCGCCTTGCACCGGATCGCTTGACCCCAAGACTTCCAGAAACAAGAATCTAAAAACAAGACTTCCAAAAAGAAGACGTCCGAATCAGGAGAGTTTCCATGCGTATTGCGGTTGTCGGCGCCGGCGGGGTTGGCGGTGGATTTGGTGCGGCGTTGGCCAAGGCAGGGGGCAACGTTACCTTCATCGCGCGCGGCGCCCATCTGGCCGCCATGAAAAGCCAGGGCCTGAAAGTCACGGGCCCGCGCGGCGACACCCATCTGGCGCCGACCCAGGCCACCGACAATCCCGCCGAAATCGGCAAAGTCGATATCGTGCTGTTCTGCGTCAAGCTATGGGACGTCGAAAGCGCCGGCGCGCAGATCAAGCCGCTGATCGGCCCGGATACTGCCGTGATCCCGCTACAGAACGGCATCGACGCCGCCGAGCGGCTGATTCCGATCCTCGGGAGCCGCGCCGTGATGGGCGGCGTGGCGCAGATCAGTGCCTCGATCATCGCCCCCGGCGTGATCCAGCAGGTCGGCACCTTCATGCGCATGGTGTTTGGCGAGCTCGACGGCAAGCGCAGCAAGCGGGCCGAGGATTTTCTCGCACTGTGCCTGCAAGCCGGTTTTGACGCCACCTTGAGCGAGCAGATCCTGACCGAGTTGTGGATGAAGTTCATCCTGCTCGCCACCAATGCCGGCATGATGTCGCTGGCGCGCCAGCCGATCGGCGCGCTGCGCGACGATCCCGACATGCGGCCGATCTTCATGGCGGCCTACCAGGAAACCATCGATGTCGGCCGCGCCAGGGGCGTGGCGCTGCCGGCCGATGCGCGCCAGCGGATGGTCGAATTTACCGGCCACATGCCGCCCGCCATGAAGGCCTCGATGGCGCTCGATCTCGATCGCGGCAACCGGCTCGAGGTGCCCTGGCTCAGCGGCAAGGTCGCCGAACTCGGCCGCCAGCTCGGCGTCCCGACGCCGACCCACAGCATGATGTATGCGATGCTGAAGCCCTACGTGATGGGAGCGCAGGGCTGAGCAAGCCGAACCGATCGCGCCGGCTCGGCCGCCGGTGCAGGCCCTTTCCTCGGGTGGGTGATTTGTTTTAAGAATGGCGGTAGACTGCAACGTCATGTGCCATTGTAAAATGTCTGATAGTTCAATGAGTTGGCCAGTTGCGGGGCATCCGTGCTGTAAAGCGTGCGGTGCCCGCCCCCACAGAACCGCTGCCTCTGCAGGGGTGAAATGACCGATACCGTAACCGAGGCAAAGCTTGCTGGGGAGTGCATTCCCGGGATCGCGGAGAAAGCTTCGCCCTGGAGCAAGGCGAACCGATGGATCGCGCGCATCGACGCCTATGATATCGCCACCGTC
>JAQGKJ010000651.1 GCA_028290165.1 Bradyrhizobium sp.
TGCCGGCGGCAGCTGAGCGATCGATCGAGTTGAAGGCGTCGCGGCTGATGATGCTCTGCAGCGGCATCGGCAGCGCGCCGGGACTGTCGGGACCGCGATCCCAGGCATCGGTCCAGACCGAGCGCAACTGCCGCGCCGGCTTTCCGGTGCGGCCCTTGGAGCGGATCGCGTCGCGCGAGGAGGCCGCGATCATCTTCTCGCGAAAAATCTCGGTGGTCTCGGATTCCACCGTCGCGAGCCACACCGAGCCGGTCCACACCCCGGCCGCACCCATCGCCATGCACGCCGCCATCTGCCGTCCGGTCATGATGCCGCCGGCAGCCAGCACCGGCACGTCGCGGATCGGTTTTACCGCCTTGATCACTTCCGGCACCAGCACCATGGTGGAAACCTCGCCGCAGTGGCCGCCGGCCTCGGTGCCTTGCACCACCAGGATATCGACGCCGGCCGCCACTTGACGCAGTGCATGCTCCTTGGCGCCGACCAGGGCGGCGACCGGTACGCCGTGTTGCTTGCCCATCTCGATCATCGCCTTCGGCGGCACCCCGAGCGCATTCGCAATCAGCCGGATCGGATGCCGGAACGAGGCCTCGAGAACTTCCAGCGCCCGCTGGGCGTCGAACGGCTGCGGCTGGTTGTCGGCGACATTGGTCGTGGTCAGCTCGATGCCGTATTTCTTCAGCAGGTTTTTGGTGAAGGCGCGATGTTCGGGCGAGATTCTTAGCTCCAGGCTCTTCCAGGTGACGTCCTTTTCGCCTGCGGTCGAAATGTTCTCGGGGATCAGCACGTCGAGGCCATAGGGCCTTCCGTCGACGTGGTCGTCGATCCATTTCAGTTCCTGCTCGATCGATTCAGGCGAATGCGAGGTGGCCCCTAACACGCCAAAGCCGCCGGCGCGGCTGACCGCGGCCACCACGTCGCGGCAATGGCTGAAAGCCAGCAGAGGGAATTCGATGCCCAGCATGTCGCAGATCGGAGATTTCATGGTCGTGTTCACTCCCTGCGGCAGCTTTTGGCGCTGCTCATACTTTGTTTGAATTTACGAATTCTCTGACGACGCTAGCGCATCGTGGGTGCGCATGCCAAGCGCGAGATGCTGATCCAAAGACGACTGGACCATCCGCGAAAGCGGATGATCCAGTATTCAAGAGACGCCGGCGATTGAGCGATAGGCCGCGGCGTACTGGATACCCGCCTTCGCGGGTATGATGGCTGGGCTTGGCGCATTCCGCGTGGCAAAATATTGCGACCCATAGGCGCCGTCTTGTCTCTTGCGCTTTCGCGCCGCGGGTAGAATGCTGACGCCAACAGCAGAAAATTCCCAAGGGAGCTCGGATGTCCGCCTTGCAATCCATCTCCGGCAAAAGCAGCGCTCCCGGCAGCGAGGCTTTCGATGTCGTCGTGGTCGGCGCCGGCTTTGCCGGCATGTACATGCTGCACCGGCTGCGTGGGCAGGGCTTTTCGGTCCGGGTCTATGAGCAGGGCGGCGATGTCGGCGGCACCTGGTACTGGAACCGTTATCCCGGCGCGCGCTGCGACGTCGAGAGCATGCAGTATTCCTATTCGTTCTCCGATGAACTGCAGCAGGATTGGAACTGGAGCGAGCGCTACGCGCCGCAGCCGGAAATTTTGCGATATGCCAACCATGTTGCCGACCGGTTTAATCTGCGCAGCGATATTGCGCTCAATACCCGGGTCAATCGCGCCGCTTTCGACGAGAGCGCCAATTCCTGGTCAGTGGCCACATCCGACGGCAAGACCGTCATCGCAAAATACGTCGTGCTCGCCACCGGCTGCCTGTCCAATGCGCGGATGCCCGACATCAAGGGGCTTAAGGATTTCAAAGGCAAGGTCTATCACACCGGTCACTGGCCGCACGAGCAGATCGATTTCACCGGCCAGCGCGTCGGCGTGATCGGCACCGGGTCGTCGGCGATCCAGTCGGTGCCGGTGATTGCCGAGCACGCCCGCCATCTCACGGTGTTCCAGCGCACCGCGAATTTTTCCATTCCCGCCCGCAATGCACCGCTGGCTTCGGCAGAACGCGAGGCGTTTCGCGCAAACTATCCGGAAATCCGGCGCTTTGCCCGCGAAGAGGCCCGCAACGGCATCTATACCAAAATGCCCGATCGCGGCGCGCTCGATGACGGCGACAATGAGCGCCGCGCCAAATATGAGCAGCGCTGGGCTCATGGCGGCCTGACCTTCATGTCGGTCTACAACAATCTCGGGCTCGACAAGGCCGCCAACGACACCGCCGCCAACTTCGTCAGAGAAAAGATCGCGGAGATCGTCAGCGATCCGCAAACCGCAAAACTGCTGCAGCCCAACAACCACCCCATTGGCTCAAAACGCATCTGCATCGACACCGATTATTTCGCCGCCTTCAATCGCGCCAACGTGACGCTGGTCGACATCAAATCCAATCCGATCGAGGAGATCACGGCGAATGCCGTGCGTACCGGCGGCAAGGAGTACGTGGTCGACGCATTGGTGCTGGCGACCGGCTTCGACGCGATGACGGGATCGGTCGCAAAGATCGATATTCGCGGCCGCGACGGCCAGACGCTGAACCAGAAATGGGCCGAAGGTCCGCGTACTTATCTGGGCCTGATGAGCGCCGGCTTCCCGAATCTGTTTGTCATC
>JAQGKJ010000735.1 GCA_028290165.1 Bradyrhizobium sp.
CGAATTTCGCGGTCTCGTGGATCGTGTCCCACAGGCGGGCGGAATCGATTTGCAGGTTGGAGGCGACTTGCTTCATGGGGCCGTTCCGGAAAACCAGTTATGAGCGTGCCGGCAATTGCTTTTCAATGACCGGTCGGGGAGGGCGCGTCAACCAAGGCGCTCGACTGCGCGATCTTGCCGGCGAGGCCGGCGACGAGTTCGACGGCGACGGTATCAGGAGATTCCAGCCAGCTTGCCGAGAACGTCAGCGGCGGGATTTCGAGGTTGGTCGCGAGCCGCTGCAGCCGCCCGTCCGCCAGTTCGCTTTCGACGATCGCGGTCGGGATCACGGCGATGCCGAGCCCCTCGATCGCCATGTGGATGACGGTCCCGAGCGAGGCGCTGGCGTGCAGCCGGATCGGCGGCAGATCGGGCCGGTTGAACAGCGAGCGCACGATCTCGTAAGGCTGGGTCTTGCGCGGAAAGGTGATGATCGGAAATTTTGCAAGATCGTGGACCGTCAACGGACCGTCGCCAAGGCCGAGCGCAGGACTGGCCAGAAACCCGATCGGATAGTCGCACAGCACGCGGTTATGCACGTTGGAGGCTGACAATGGCCCCAGCATGAACGCCAGCTCGATTTCCTGCGCCAGCAGCCGCGCGCTGAGATTGGGCGTGATGTCGACTTCGATCTCCAGCGACAGGTTGGGGTAGGTAGCATTCACATCCATGATCAGCCGCGACAACCAGGTGTGCACGATGGTCTCGGCGACGCCGAGCCGCAACACGCCGCGCATGGCCGAGCGGTCGCTGACATCAGCCATCATCTCCGAACGCAGGCCGATCAGTTTTTCCGCATAGACCATCAGCTGCCGGCCGCTCGGGGTGGGCGAGGCCACGCGGTGATCGCGGTTGACCAGCTTGACCCCCATCTCACGCTCCAGCTGAGCGATCCGTTGCGAGATGGCGGGTTGGGTGGTGTTGAGTTTTTCGCCGGCAGCGCGGAAGCTGCCGAGCGTCACCACCCAGAGGAATGTCTCTAGCGACCTGAAGTCCACCATCAGCCAGTGTCTCGCGATAAAAATAACTTATCGATTGCGATCAAGAAGGAAGATTAGACTTTATCGTAGAGGCGAGTTTCACTATTGTCGAGATAATAGGCAGGGCCATCGGATGACCGTTTCGGCGGCAGAACAGTTTCGCAGCGATCAGGACATAACTCCCAGCCTGCAGGCGCGCCTGGCCTGCCGCAGCGGAATGGCCACCACCACGGCCGGTGTCGCCAACGGCTTCGTACAGGGCAATCTCGCCATCCTGCCGGAAAAGCTCGCCGCGTCGTTTCACCGCTTTTGCCAGCTCAACCCGAAACCCTGCCCGGTGATCGGGATGTCCGAGGTCGGAGACCCCCACATTCCCTCGCTTGGGATCGATCTCGACATCCGCACCGACCTGCCGCGCTACCGGGTCTGGCGCGACGGCGAAGTGGTGGAGGAGCCGACCGATATCATGGCGCATTGGCGGAACGATCTCGTCGCCTTCGTGCTTGGATGCTCGTTCTCGTTCGAGGAGGCGTTGATGGCCGACGACCTGCCGATCCGTCACATCGAGCGCAAGGTGCGGGTGCCGATGTACCGCACCAATATCGCCTGCGCGCCGTCAGGGCCTTTCGCGGGCCCGATGGTGGTGTCGATGCGCCCGTTCAAGCCGGCGGATGCCATCCGCGCGGTGCAGATCACCTCGCGCTTTCCTTCGGTGCACGGCGCGCCGGTTCATCTCGGCCATCCGCATTCGATCGGGATCGCCGACATCGCAAAACCCGACTATGGCGACGCGGTGCCGATCGAGCCCGACGAAATTCCCGTGTTCTGGGCGTGCGGCGTCACACCGCAGGCGGTGATCGCGGCCGCGAAGCTGCCGTTTGCGATCACGCACGCGCCCGGATTGATGCTGGTGACGGATCTCAAGAACAAACAACTCGCCGTGCTTTAAAAGGCATCGCTTGCCATTCTTTGAGGCTTTACCCTCATTTCCAAACGTTTCATCGATAGCCGCTCAACAAAGGACCGCGTTTATGACCATCACCCGCCGGAATGTATTGCTTGGAGCCACCGCTACCGCCGCGCTGCTGCCGCTCGCGGCCCGCGCGCAGACATCCGAGGTGGTGATCGGCGTGATCTATCCGCTGTCCGGCTCCAGCGCGCAGATCGGCGTCGATGCGCAAAAAGCGTTCGAGACCGCGGCCGACATCATCAACAAGGATTATGACTTCCCGCTGCCGCTGGCGAAGGGCGAGGGGCTTCCGGGCCTCGGCGGCGCCAAGGTGCGCCTTGTGTTCGCCGATCACCAGGCCGATCCCCAGAAGGGCCGCGCCGAGGCGGAGCGTCTGATCACCCAGGAGAAAGTCTGCGCCATCGTCGGCACCTACCAGAGCGCGGTCGCCGTGACGGTCAGCCAGATTTGCGAGCGCTACCAGATCCCGTTCATCTCGGCCGACAATTCCTCGCCGAGCCTGCATCGCCGCGGCCTGAAATTCTATTTCCGCGCCGCACCCCATGTCGATTTGTTCTCGGCCGCGATGTTCGACTTCTTCGACGCCATGAAGAAAAAGGGCCAGAAGATCGAGACGCTGTCCCTGTTCCACGAGGACACCATCTTCGGCACTGACTCCTCCAATGCGCAGCTCAAGCTCGCCGCCGAGCGCGGCTACAAGGTCGCCGCCGACATCAAGTATCGCGCCAATTCGCCCTCGCTGACCGCCGAGGTCCAGCAGCTCAAGGCCGCAAACGCCGACGTGGTCATGCCGTCGAGCTATACGACCGACGGCATCCTGCTGGTCAAGACCATGGCCGAGCTCGGCTACAAGCCGAAGAACATCGTCGCCCAGGACGCCGGCTTCTCGGAGAAGGCGCTCTATGACGCCGTCGGCGACAAGCTCGAAGGCGTGATTTCGCGCGGCAGCTTTTCGCTCGATCTGGCCGCCAAGCGGCCGATGGTCGGCAAGATCAACGAGATGTACAAGGCGAAGTCCGGCAAGGACTTCAACGACTATTCGTCGCGCCAGTTCATGGGCCTGATCGTGATGGCGGACGCCATCAACCGCGCCAAGTCGACCGAGGGCGACAAGATCCGCGAAGCCCTGGTCGCGACCGACCTGCCGGGCGAGCAGACCATCATGCCCTGGAAGCGCGTCAAGTTCGACGAGATGGGCCAGAACAACGACGCCGACCCGGTGCTCCTGCAATATGTCGGCGGCAAGTTCGTCACCATCTTCCCGCCGCAAGCCGCGGTGGCCGAAGCCATCTGGCCGATGAAGTAAGCGGCCGGGGCGGGGACGTGACAGCCGTAGGGTGGGCAAAGCAAAGCGTGCCC
>JAQGKJ010000748.1 GCA_028290165.1 Bradyrhizobium sp.
CGATGCGCTCCGACGGGCGCACGCAGGCGAGCCGTGTCGCCTTCCGCATGGCCCAGTCCCGGCTGGAGGCTGCGGGGATTACCGAAGTGCTTGTGCCGGGCTATCGCGAAGGTCGAATTGCAAACAACTATAAATGGCAGGAGACCATCACTGCGGTTCATATCGGATCGGAGCCGACAGAACCGCGAGGCGTCAAGTCTAATCAAGCTGCAGCCGGTTCCGGTATTGCATCGTTCTGGACTGAGATCGCGGTGCTGGCCGCGGATGGCACCATCGCAAGGCTCGCGGCTTTGAAGCTTGCGCCCGAGGCGAAGCAATGAGGATAACCGCTCCCGACAAGAGGCACGCGCGCGCTGCTCGCCGTCGGTCGGGCGAGCGAGGCCTGACGCTGATCGAATTGCTGCTGTCGCTCGCAATCCTGGTGGTGCTGACGGGCTTTCTGGCGGGGGGGTTGTCGATAGGGCGCCGGGCCTTTGACGCCGATCGGGTGAACGGGATCGGGAGCGAGACGGACGCGGGGATCCAGGTCCTCTCCGCCTTGATCGGATCCGCGCTTCCGGTACCGGCAAACACCCGTGACCAGCAAGCGAGTGTCATGTTCGATGGTCGTCAGGAAACCATGTTGTTTGTCGGATTGAGCGAGGGGCGCTCGCTTCGAGGTGGACCGCACAAGATTAGTCTCCGACTCAGCGGCGGCGGTGACCTTGTCGTCGACGTGAGCGCTTGGGGAGCCGGAGCCAAAAAGGACGCGCTAGAGCCGTTACCCCCCGGAGTTGTGGTTCTCAGGGGAGTTAGAGAAGTCCGCTTCGCGTATTTCGGGAGGATAAACCCAACGGCGGCTCCCAGTTGGCGAACCGACTGGTTTCGTCCCGAGCATTTGCCGAATCTTGTTTCGATTCGGATCGACTTTGAAGACGAGCGGCGAAACGAGCCGGCCACCATAGTTGCACTTCGTCAGGGATAATTGCCCCTTCCGGGGCTACAAACGACCCGAACAAGGCTGCCGTCGTTACCCTTCGTAAAGATTTAGTAAATAGGCTTCCCTCATCGAATCGAGGTGTTGGCCAGCAAAAGGACAGTCAACCCTATGGCTGATATATCGGTTGCCCGCTCCGACGGCTTCCACGTCCTTGCAGCGTGGTGTCAGGGTTTTTCACGATGGTGGCTCTCGGAATTGCGCGAGACGGTCCCCTCGGACTGGCTTAGTTGGGTCGATGGCGACGCCATGCCGAGATTGCTGATATGGCGCGATCGCGACCTCGTCGTCTGCAGGTTGGCATCTGCGGCAGGCCCGATCGAAACGCGGCTTCCTTTACACCGCTTTGGCGTAGCCGCAATCAAGGACTGGCTCGCGGAATGCGGTCTGAGGCGCCAACAGGTCATTGTAGGACCAGTGATCGGGCGGGATCTGTTCTTCCTGCGTAATCTCAGCGTCCCGAAAGCCGCGCTCGCGGCATTGCCGAAGATCCTGGATCAGGAGGTGCTGCGGCGGACGCCTCTTCAACTCTCGGACATATGGCATGCCGCAATCCCCGCCGCAGACAAGACAACCGATGTGCTGGCCATGTGCCACTGGATCATTCGCAAGGACCGCGCCGAGGCGGCCATCGCGGAACTTGGTCTCACCGCGGGCGACGTCGATTTTCTCGCGGCCAGCGATGCGAATGGCGAATTGTTGCCGGTGATTCACTTCCGTGCAACAAATCACGAGGATCCGCCCTGGGCGCGACGGGCCGTCAAGCTTCTTGCGATGGCTGGACTGGGCGTGGTCATGTGCGGGCTGGTCGCCTTTGAATGGAGTCAGGCGAACGTTGCGACGGGCATCGAGGCATCGCTCGTCGCGGCCCGGGAGGGCGCGCAGGGTGGTCGTGGTGGCCTGAACCAGACTGCCCGCCTGTTCGCAATGAAAGCTGATGTAGGGATCCTTGAGATCTGGGACGAGTTGTCGCGCGTTCTGCCCGACCATACCTTCTTGACCGAAACTCGTATTGCAGACGGTAGGGTCACGCTCTCGGGATTTTCTGCCAATGCCGCGCGCTTGGTTCGGATCATCGATCAGTCCCCCCTATTCGCAGGTGCGACCCTGGCCGCCGCGATTACGCCCGATGCCACCGAACACAAGGACCGCTTCAGTATCAGCTTGAAGGTGCGCGGCGGGCGAACGGTGCGGCCGTCAGGAACTGCCCAGGGTCCGACATCATGATCGATCTGGTTAGCAACAGGATGCCGCGCGGGGCACTGTTCCTGGCGTTCAACGCGTCCGCTGTTCTTTTCCTGGTGCTGTTTGTCTTCGCGCCGCTGTTGTCGCACTTTGCCAGCAGAAGCGAGGATATCTCGGAAAACACTGCGCAGCTTTCGCACTTTCAGGCCATCGCTCGTAACGCGAAGGCTTTGATTAAGAAGACTCCACAGACTGGCGATCCGTTTCTGCCCGGCAACGAGGAAAGGGTGGTCAGCGCCGATCTGCAGGCCAGCCTGAAGGCGATCGCCACAACAGCAGGCGTACGTCTTCTCGGCATTCGCGGCGTGCAGGGCGGCCGGTCCCAGCAATTGCGCATGGTCGCCGCCAGCATGGAACTGGAAGGTCCTGCGCCGGCCGTTCGGGATGTCATTCTGGCCATCGAAAATCAAATGCCCTTCCTTTTCGTGACTGCGGCCTCGTTACGAAGTGTAGCCGATGGGGAAGACGGCCTCATCCGGGCGGAACTCAAAGTGCAGGGAGCGATGCGAGACGGCGGGTCGCCACCAAGCGCCGCGGAGACCGTTTCCCAATGAGCGGGCGGAGGCCGAATTCTGGCCTGATGAACATGGTGGAGCGCTAACTGTGACCTCCTTGCCGCTGGTTACCCAACGCCTGTTGGCGCATATCGTAAGGTCGCCACGACGTTCAATCGTATTATGGCTAGCTGTCATGCTCGGGCGGGCAGAGCTTCCCGGCCGGGGAGAGCTTGCCGGGCTGCGGCCTGGGACACGGCTTCTGATCGTCGGTCTAACAGCCTGGATAGGCCTGGTTGGGCTCGTAACCGTGATAGCCGTGGCCTCAATTGAAATCTCCGCGATGAGCTTTCCCGCATGGTTCGGGTCGCGCGCATCGGCGTCGCCGAGCACCGAAATTCGTTCTGCGGCGGGATTCGAGAACATCTTGCTGCGCCCGCTGTTTTCGCGCCGGCGGCAAATCGCCACCCCAGCGACAGTTTCGGCGCCGCAGCCGCCGCTACCGGCCAAGCTGGACCAGAACATCACCGTGAAGGGTGTATTCATTAGCGGAGCATTAGCGAAAGCGTTTCTGACGTCCGCGCAAAATCCGCTCGGCGTGTGGGTCCAGGTCGATGGAGAGGTCGCCGGCTGGCGTGTGGTGGCGGTCAAGCCCGACCAGGTCTTGCTGGATGGACAGAATGAAAAATTGGTGATCCCGCTCAGCGTCAGTGGCGGGACAAAATGATTCGCGCCCTCCGCAAGACGAGCCACCGCACCAGCCGGTTTCTCGGAGATGCCCTGGCGTGGCGCGCGCCTGATCGCCAGCACGCCGTCGTGGCGTGGTGTCTGATTGCGGGCGCAGTCTGGTTAGTGGCGAGCCTTGCTGGCTACCCGGTCTGGCCTGAGCTGGCGCTGGCCGGGGTTTATCTCATGGCGGTATCGGCGGCGGTCTGTGCGATCGATGCGCGCTATGGCATTATCCCAAACAGCCTGGTTATCGCCCTCGCGGCTGGCGGACTGCTTCAGACGCTTTTGCCAGGCCAGGCCGGGCCTTTGCAGCGAGGCTTTGAGGCCATGCTGTTTCTTGCGGCAGCCTGCCTATTCCGGGCTGCCTATCGCTGGGTGCGGGGACATGACGGGTTGGGCCTTGGTGACGTGAAATTCGCAACCGCGGGCGTGCTCTGGATCGGGATTGACGGCGTCCCGGAGTTCCTCTTGGTGGCAGTCTTCTCGGCGCTGGCAAGCCTCGCCATCCTCAAGGCCGAGGGATACGACCTCCATAGTAAACAAGCGATCTCCTTTGGACCCCACCTTGCCACTGGCCTCTGGGTGACCTGGATTGCCGGTGCTTTGCAAGCCGGCTTCTAGGGCGAGTTACTCACAACAGCGCGGTTTCAGCAATTTGGCCTCGTTCTGCCCAAACGTCTGTCAATTTCTAGCTGTGATGTTGTTATTAAAATACAAGAACCGCCGGACGATCCCTGTGGACCCCTCCCGGAGGCAAATTGGAGAATGCTCCTCGCTAAAAATATCCCGGCCGCACCGCCAGCCATTTTTTCCAACGCATCAACCAGCGTGCCGTGACGATCCGGCGTCAGTGTCTGCAAGATCTCAAGAAGCGCAGATCCGCCCAAAACCATGCAGCAAACAAGGATGGTGCGTCGGGGATATGCGAAGCTAAAAAGTGCGCCGACGACCGCAAATGCGATGATGTGTTCAAGATGAGCATAGGTTCTCATTTCCGGCCGCATCAAAATCGGCGATAGCTTATAATATATGGAGTAGACGAAACCGACATGAGCCAGCGTGGCGTAAGCAATGGCGATGATTGACACCCACGCGGCTACGGTGATCAGCCTAAAAATGTTTTTTGTG
>JAQGKJ010000777.1 GCA_028290165.1 Bradyrhizobium sp.
TATCGCAAGGAGGTCATCGACCTCCTGAAATGGGTCGGGCTCGGCGATCGCATGGACGCGCTGCCGCCGATCCTGTCCGGCGGCGAAAAGCAGCGCGCGGCGATCGCGCGCGCCGTGATTTCGCGGCCGCAGCTGTTGCTGGCGGATGAGCCGACCGGCAATGTCGATCCGACGCTGGGGCGGCGGCTGCTGCGGTTGTTCATCGAACTGAACAAGTCCGGCACCGCGGTGATCATCGCGACCCACGACATCACGCTGATGGATCAGTATGAGGCGCGGCGGCTGGTGCTGCATCAGGGACGGTTGCATATCTATGAGTAGAGCCGGCAACGAGCACAGTCCGCTGGTGGATCTCGGGCACGAACGCCCGCAGGTGCCGGCGCGGGCGCGCAATCTGTCGCCGATCGTGCCGCGCGCCTCGATCGCCGGCCGTGCGCTGGTCGCCGTCGTCGCCATCATGACGTTTCTGGCCTCGATCACCACCGGCGCGGTGCTGCTGGTGAGCGCGTCGGCGGCGGAATGGCAATCGGAGGTCGCGAGCGAAATCACCATTCAGGTGCGCCCCGCGGCCGGGCGCGATATCGGTCGCGACGCGGCGGCGGTCGCGGAGGCGATGCGCACGCAGCCCGGCATCGTCGAGATCAGGCCTTTCAGCAAAGAGGAATCGGCCAAACTGCTGGAGCCGTGGCTCGGCAGCGGGCTTTCGCTCGACGATCTGCCGGTGCCGCGCGTCATTGTCGCGCGGGTTCAGCCCGGCACCGTGCTCGATCTGGCGACGCTGCGCAACCGGGTGACGCAGGCGGCGCCGACGGCAAGCGTCGACGATCATCGCGCCTGGATCGAGCGGATGCGGTCGATGACCGGCGCGACCGTTTTCGCCGGCATCGGCATCCTCGCATTGGTGATCATCGCGACCATCATTTCGGTATCGTTCGCGACCCGCGGCGCGATGGCGGCCAATCGCCCGATCGTCGAAGTCCTGCACTTCGTCGGCGCCGGCGATCGCTATATCGCCAACCGGTTCCTGCGGCATTTTCTGCGGCTGGGCCTGCAGGGCGGCGTGATCGGCGGCGGCATCGCGATGCTGCTGTTCGGGTTCTCCGAATCGATTGCCGGCTGGTTCTCGGGCACCCCGGTCGGCGATCAATTCGCGGCATTGCTGGGGACATTTTCGCTGCGCCCGTCGGGCTATCTGGCGCTTGCGGCGCAGGCCATGCTGATCGCAGCGATCACCGCGTGGGCGTCGCGGCGAACCCTGTTTGCCACGCTCGATGATATCGACTGACGCGGGGCGTCACGAGGACTCACGTCAAACCGGACTCCACTTCGTCTGAAAACCTTCTAGACTTGTGTTTGGGGGGAGGATCACTGGCATCGCATGAGCTTGCAGCCCGACGATAAAGCGCCGAAGGCGCCGATTGCGGCGCCACGGGGCCCGCTACGCGCGGCTGTCGTCGCCGCGCTGGCGGTCGTGTTCGTCGCTGCGGCGATCGGTTTCGTCGGGTTTCTCTCGCAGTTGCGCGGTGCCGAAATCAGGCCTGACCGCAAGGCCGACGGCATCGTGGTGCTCACCGGCGGGTCATCCCGCGTCTCGGACGCGATGGAATTGCTGGCCGCAGGCTACGGCAAGCGGCTATTGATCTCGGGCGTGCATCCGACCAATGCGGCAAGCGACATCTCCCGTTCGCTGTCGGAAAATCAGTCGTTGTTGAGCTGCTGCGTCGATCTCGACCGTTCCGCCGTCAACACCCGCAGCAATGCGGCGGAGACGCGGCGCTGGGCGCGCGAGCGCGGCTTCAAATCGCTGATCGTGGTGACATCGAATTACCATATGCCGCGAGCAATCGTCGAATTGTCGCACGCGATGCCCGATATTGCGCTGATCCCGTTCGCGGTGGTCGGCGACAAATGGCGCGATGAGCCGTGGTGGACGAGTGGCGCGACGTTGCGGCTCTTGCTATCGGAATATGCCAAATACGTCGCCGCGGAGTTGCGCGTGCGGCTGGCGGACGCCGGTCTGGAACTGGCGCCCGAGGTGACGGAGCTGCCGGGCGGATCGCTGCCGCCGCGCAGGCCGGCGACCGCTCAAGCCAACTGATTAGGGTTTTCGATGGTTTCGATTTTCCTGCGTTCGCTGCTCTATAACGTGCTGTTCTATGCACTGCTGGTGTTCTGGATTGTCGTTGCAATCCCGACCTTCCTGATGCCGCCTTGGGCCTTCATGGCCGTCGCCAAGGCGTGGGCACGCAGCAGCATCTGGCTGATGCGCCTGGTCTGCAACACCAAGGTCGAATACCGCGGATTGGAGAAGATTCCGAAGGGACCGCTGATCGTCGCGTCGAAACATCAGTCGATGTGGGAAACCTTCGCGCTGCTGCAGTTCTTCGATGCGCCGCTGTTCATCTACAAGCGCGAGCTGGCCTGGATTCCCTTCTTCGGCTGGTATCTGATCAAGTCGAAGATGATCGGCGTCGATCGCAGCGGCGGCATGCGATCGCTGATGGACATGGCGCGGCGCGCCCCAAAGGAAATTCGCAGCGGCCGGCAGCTGATCATTTTCCCGGAAGGCACCCGTACCCCGGTCGGCGCGCCGCCGGACTATATGACCGGCGTCGGGCAGATCTACGCCAATAGCGGCGTGCCCTGCATTCCAGTGGCGCTGAATTCCGGATTGTTCTGGCCGCGTCGGACTTTTATGCGCTACCCGGGCACGCTGGTGGTCGAATTCCTCGATCCGCTGCCGCCGGGGCTGTCGCGCAAGGATTTCACGGTGCGGATCAGGGAGTCGATCGAGGCCGCCACCAACCGCCTGGTCGATGCCGCGCGGCAGGAGCAGGCGCAGTTGTTCGGCCGCGTGCCGAGTTCGGCATCAGCCAACGGGTGACGCCGCTCTTGCCTATGCTTCCGCTTCGGGAGGCGGGTGAGGGTGCAGCGATGTGTCGTCGTGCAGCATCGATGCGAGTTGATGCAATTGCGTATCCCGAAAGCCTTCGGCCTCGATCGCTTTCACCGTTGCGAGCACGTATTCGCGGTTCGCGCCGGACTGGCCGTGCCCCTGCAGCACGTGACGGAACTGCTCGGCCAGTGACAGCCGTCCGGCATACTGCACATGGCCGCGGTCGACCACGTAAGCCAGCGCGCTGACGCGCTGCCGCGCCTCGTTCTCGAGCCACACCGACCGCGTCACTTCGCGATAGACCGAGGTCACCTGTTCGCGCTCGCGCAGGTAAGCGACGGTCGTGGAGCGGTTCTTCTCCGCGACCCGGAATGCGATGCCGCGGCAGGCGCCGCCACGATCGAGGCCGAGCACGAGACCAGGCTTTTCCGGCGTTCCCCGGTGCACGAAGGAGTAGACGCAGAGCGCGCGATGCTCGCCGATCAGCCGCGCCGGGACCTGTTCGAGGAAATCGAAGCCCGGCCGCCACATCAGCGAGCCGTAGCCGAACACCCACAGGTCGCCTTTGGTCAATTCCGTTTCGGGCAGGATTTTCGCTGGCATCAAGTGCACGGCTACCAGAACAAGGCCTGAAGGCGAAGCTGAATTCCGCGCCCCGAAAGCCCGTTAACCGGCATCCCTTAACCTTCGCCCGTTGACTTGATTGTGTCGGCCCCCATCGCTTAATTGACAAAATCATTGCCCAAAGGTCGCCACATGACCGATATGACCCTCGCGCCGCGCCGGCGCCCGCTTAGGCGCCTTTTCTTTATGCCCGTCCTGCTCCTGATCGCCGCGGCGGCATGGAGCGCGTTCTGGTTTTTTGCCGCCTCCCAGGTCGACGAAAAGGCCGACGCCTGGCGCGCGCAGGAGGCGAAATCCGGCCGGGTCTATGACTGCGCCCGGCGAACGGTAGCCGGCTTCCCGTTCCGCCTCGAAGTCCGCTGCGACGGCGCCAGCGTCTCG
>JAQGKJ010000806.1 GCA_028290165.1 Bradyrhizobium sp.
CACCGTCGCCCCTGAGAAGCTTGCTTCCCAAGAACTTGACGCCAGCGTCGGGGCGCCAGGACCACACTGCTTTGCCGTCCGCATCGGCACGTTTCGTCAAATCGCGCCGCCGCGTCCACCGCATCCCGCACCAACGTCCGTGACGATCGCGATACGCCCCTCTTGTGGGACGGGATGGCGGGAGTTCTAAAATTGATTTGCCCGACGTGTTAAGTGGAATATTTTTCGCGCAGGGGCTGGACAGCCGAACGCGCAGCCGACGACTGATTTGCCCGTCGTGCACAATCACGCCTTCCATCGCTAAAACCTCGAAAGGCTATTTTGTGATCAGGCGGCTCACTGCCGGCGGAGGCGATGGGATATTGCGACCGAATAACCAACGCCTCTCCCGGCATCTATTTCGATAGCGCCCGGGCCTCTTTCGCGTCTTGGAGACATGTCCGCAATTCGACGTAGCTTGGCGTGCCGTCGCTACTGGTCGAGGTCGTGCAGGTTACCCTGTCCGGCCCGGTATATTGAGACCATTCGGTCTGGAGCTGCTCAAGCGCCTTCCGCTCGTCACTTACACATCTCTTCACCGGTTGCTCTTCGGCCATGCCGGACGAAGCGGCGTTGTCGAGGCGGCATCCCCGTTCAATATCGAATCTCGGCACATCATCAGCCACCAAAACGGCCAACTGCGACCCGAGGACTATGATTGGAACCGAAATCAGCATCGTTGCTCTCCTGTGCAAAGCGGGTTTCCCCCTCGCTGGAAGGGGCCTTCACCTCCAACATCGCCTTTCATGTCGAAGGCATTTCCCTGCTCACAATACGGCCAGCCGGTTGCCACGCGCTCATTAGCCCCCCGTTCACTGTGAGCCGCGAGACGAGGGTAAGGGCAAAAGCGCATTGCGCAGCGTCGCGCTGGAAATGCCCATCAGCCCCTTGAATGGATTGTCCAGTTCCAAAACCAGAAAAATCGCACCGGCAAACGACAGCGCGCATACAAGCAGGGCGGCCATGACGATCAGATTGGTTTGAGCAAACAAGGTGAAGCTCACGAAGATCGCGCTCAGCCAAAACACGAGAATTATCAGAAATGGCGTGGGAATCGACCCGCCGGCCTGTGTGAACAATTGCAACCGAATCTGCGCGCCTTCCGTGAAGGCCTGAATGGCGCGAGATTGCAGCGAACGTTGTACATCATCGGTCGGCGACAGGCGTTGCAGTTCATTTTCGAACGCCAGCGGTTGGGCGGCCGACTGGAAATGAGCGGGCGTCCCGGTCGGCTTCTCCTCCTCGTTCCAAATGCGATCGGCCAACGGCTGAATGCTCTGCCGCAGAAGCATTCGGGCAGAGGCCGCTTGCGGACCATATTGCGCAAGCAGATCGTCCAGCAGGATGATCGATGCGGTCATCTGCCTGACCTGGCTGGTTTTCTGATCGAACGAACTTTTCGCGGATGCGATCAACAGACCCAGCACAAGTGCGGCTAACGTGCCGATCAGGCCCGTTGCCATTTTTACCACCTCCCTGGAGTCCGGATGTATATGCTTTTCGGACAACAGGGGCCGAACAGCTACCCCGGCCAATGCGCCGCCGAATATTAACCCGAATACAAGGAGCGAGATCGACAAATCATGCATGATTGATGTCGCGGCATTTTTCGGCGAATGCCCGAAATTGCGCCGCCCGATCTGGCGACGCCAAATCGTGAACCGATGCCTCGCAGGATCGTCCTGCCAGCAATACCGAGATCATCAGATGTTTCACGACGGCTCTCCCCTGGTGGTAGATACTGTCGAGGACTGGCGGCTCAATCTCCCTCAGGCTGCGGACGCAACTGCCGGCCTTTTCGCAAGCATAGCCCGGCGATCGTGGATCAGGCTCTCGAGCCGATGCGCCACCACATTCAACGTCGCATCATCGACCGCGCTTTCGTCGCCGCTCGCAGACCTGGCGCGCTGCGAGTTGAGAATGGTGTCGATTTCTTCTTCGATATCCATCAGCTCGCCCTCTGCGCCGGCTTTCCGAATCCGGCGCGCCATCGCATAGAGAGAATCGAGCGGGCCTTCGCTTACGAAATTCCCGATCCCGAGGAATTTCCACGCCGCTGCGAATAGCGTTGCGATACCGCCGAGCACCATCGGCGTCAGATAGATCCAGTTGCCGTATTCATCCATGAAGCTCTGCTGGGTGCTGTTGTAGACGGCCGCCGCCCCGCGGTGCAGCGGCAGGTAGGCATCCTGGTCGGTGCTGGGCGCGGTGATCTGCGCGAAAATCGGATCTTCGTGCATAAGGTCTCTTCGCACGCTCATGATCGTCTGCGTGAGCGTGGCGACCAAATCGGAACCGAGTTTCTTGCCGGCGACCAGATATAGAGTGGCTCTCAAGGTGGTCACGTCATCATCCGGGACCGGCGGAGCTGCGCGCAGCGTGCCCTTGGGTATATCGAAACTTTCATAGGCACGTTCGGCCTGTGCGATCGCCCCGGCGGACTCGATCGGGATGAGTACAGGCAACGCTTTTCGGCCCTGCTGAAAGATGCCCCGCACCAGGGACAGATATTTTTCGGCCAGCGGGATTACGATGAGCAGCGCGGCAACCTCTTTGGATTGCATCGCGCGCCGGGCATCCGGGAGAGCGATGTCTGTGAACACCTTCGCGCGATCGAGCCCATATTCCTTGCTCAGCACATCGACGATCCCAGCGTTGGCATCCCCTCCGATGACGCCGACGTGGCGGCCCTTCAGCTTGTCCATGCTGTCGATCGTCGAACCCGGCGGCGCGATCATGAGTGCGGCGACATGGCTCACGACGACGACAGCCTGCGCCTGCGACAGGTCTCCCACGTCACCGCGAACCACCGCGAGGTCGGCTTTGCCCGCCGAAAACGCCTTGGCGGCTTCAAGTACGGTGCCGCTGTCGATAACTTTGAGCCGCACCGGCGCGTTCGTCGAAATCAGCCGGCTGGCGATGGCCGACATGGCCTTCGCCGCCTCGCCGTCGATCGAGCCTACCGCGACGCTCAGCGTCACCGGCCGAGAGTAGTACCGGTAGGCAAGCAGGCTCGCGCCCGACACAAGACCGACGATGCCAACAAGCAGGACAAAACGAAGCCAGAGCGGAAATTTCAGCGAGGCCATTCTTGTCACTCCGAATGCGACGACCGATCGCTGGGGGCGGAAGCGCTCCGCTGCCGGATCAGAATCGATTGCCGTTCATTTGCCGCCGCCGCTGGCTCCGTGCGAGATCATCGCCACCGCCTTGTCGACAGTGAGCGTTCCCGAGGTTTGGCTGGGCGGATAGTCCTTGAACGTCTTGAGGAAGCTCCCAACAACGGCCACGGCGGGAACCATTGTCCAAAGCTTCTCGCCCCACCACTGCCCGTAATTCATCGAGAGATCCTGGTAGCGCTCCCAGGGATCCTGCCGCAGGTTCGTGACGAGCGGAACGTTTGTCGATTCCTGCGAACCGGTAAACAGATTGCCCTTCACAGTCTTGAAGCTGATCTTCCAGTCGCCGTATCTCAAGGCGTTAAGGTCGCCGCCGTCGGTGAAGTAGAAGAATTCCTTGCGCGGACCTTCAGTGACGTCGCCCTTCAGGAAAGGCATGAAATTGTAACCGTCGAGGTGGGTCTTGAAAGTCTTGTCGCCGACCTTGAGGCCGTTCAGGAGTTTTTCCGTCACGTCGGGGTCGCCGGCGGCGGCCAGGAACGTCGGCAGGAAGTCTTCGCCCGCGGTGATGTCATTGACGACGCGGCCCGGCTTGATGGTCCCAGGCCACTTGATAACCATGGGTACGCGGAATCCCCCCTCGAAGGTGGTGCCCTTCTCGCCCCGGAACGGGGAGTTTCCACCGTCCGGCCAGCTAAAGGTTTCCGCGCCATTGTCGCTGGTAAAAACCACGATGGTGTTGTCGGCGATGCCGAGATCGTCGATCTTCCTGAGGATACTGCCGACCTCCGTGTCCAGCTCCATCATGGCGTCGGCGTAAAGGCCAAAGCCGCTTTTGTCCTGCCATTTAGGCGCGAGATGGGTCCAGACATGGGCGCGCGTCGAGTTGTGCCAAAGGAAGAAGGGCTTGTCGGCCTTGACGGAGCGATCCATGAAATCGACGGACCGCCGGACCAGTTCGTCATCGACATCTTCCATATTGGTCTTGGCATTGGGATCCATGTTCGGGTGCGGCGGCAGCGGTCCGCCATCGGCGATCGTCTGCTTGCCGACTTTGCCCCAGCGGGGATCAATGGTCGGATCGTCCAACATCGTCGCCTTGCAGTCCACGATGTTGCGCGGGCCGAAATTGGCGCGGAAGCCGGGAGCCTTCGGGTAATCGTAGGCATAGGGCTCTTCCATCGCATTGAGATGGTAGAGGATGCCGTAGAATTCGTCGAAGCCGTGCACCGTCGGCAGGAATTCATTGCGGTCGCCGAGATGGTTCTTGCCGATCTGCGCCGTTGCGTAGCCGTAGGGCTTGAGGAGCTCCGCGATCGTCGGATCCTTGTCCTGAATGCCCTCCTTGGCGGCGGGCAGGCCGACGGTCAGCAAACCGGTGCGGAAGGGCGTCTGTCCCAGGATAAAGGCGGCACGCCCAGCCGTGCAGGACTGCTGAGCGTAGTAGTCGGTAAAGAGCGCGCCCTCCTTGGCGATGCGGTCGATGTTGGGCGTGCTTCCGCCCATCATGCCGCGGTGATAGGCGCTGATGTTCCAGATGCCGACATCGTCGGCCATGATCATGACGATGTTAGGTTTCTTTGCTGGTGTCTGTGCCGACGCGATCCCGGCAAACGCAAGCGGAAGCACGACGAGGGCGGTCGACAGATACCAATTCCTGATCATTTTTTTCCTTCCCTTGGCCGACTCTCATGGGGCCGGGTTTTCCCTGACGATGCACCTGAAGCCGACATGGCTCATCGAGGTGTCGACCGGCTGCGCATGGCGCGCAGCCGGGCGATAGCGGCGGCAGTAATTTGGCGCGCACAAATGCGATCCGCCCTTGACGACCTTGCGCGGAATCCTGATCTGCGGCTGGCATGGGTCGTAGCTGCCGGCCTCGGGTCCGCCGCGCGGGTTGTCCGGAATGCAGCACGCCTTTGGCGCATCGCCGGCATGCCTGGTTGAATACCAATCGGCGGTCCACTCCCAGACATTGCCGATCATGTCGGAAAGGCCGAAGCCGTTCGGCGGAAACGCATCGACGGGTGAAGTGCGCGGGTAACCGTCGCTCGCGAGATTCTCCTGCGGAAATTCGCCCTGCCAGGTGTTGGCCATGTGACGGCCACCGGGCATCAGCTGGTCGCCCCACGCATATTCGGCCTGATCCAGGCCAGCGCGCGCCGCATACTCCCATTCGGCTTCGGTCGGCAG
>JAQGKJ010000064.1 GCA_028290165.1 Bradyrhizobium sp.
GGGAAAGGTTCAATGGCAGCAGGTCTGAGCCGGCTGAAGCGGCTTAACTTTTTCGTCTGTTGGAGGGTGGCGAGTCTTTCAGCCTCGCCATCACGCCGAGCCGTATCACCTCTGCGAGCTGACGCAATCCCAGCCGCTCCATCATGCGCGCGCGATGCACCTCGACCGTCCGCACGCTAATCCCAAGATCGTAGGCGATCAACTTGTTGGGTCGGCCGGCCAGCAGTCCGTCCAGAACGTCGCGTTCACGCGTGCTCAGAGTTGCGACCCGCCGGACTGCGTCGGCAAAATCGAGGTTGTGATCGGCCTCCTTCAGAAATGCCGCCTCGATCGACCCAATCAAGGCATCATCGCTGTATGGCTTTTCGAGGAAATCGGTTGCACCGGCCTTCATTGCGCGAACGGCCGTTTGAATATCTCCCTGACCGGTGACGACGATGACGGCGAGGTCGTTCCTCATCTTGAGAAGTTGGGTCTGGACATCAAGTCCACTCATGACAGGCAAGCGGACATCCAGCAGAACGCAACCGGCCTTGAATGTTTTTGCCGCCGCCAGAAACGCGTGCGGATGATCGAAGGTGACCGGCTTGAAGTTCGCCGAACTCAGCAAGCGTTCCAGCGAACGAAGGACGGCTGCGTCGTCGTCCAGCACATAGACGGTTCGTTCACCTACCATCTAGTCCTCCACTTGACGGCAGGGTAAAGCGAAAAATCGTGCCGCCTCGAGGATTCGGCCCCGCTCTCAATTGGCCGCCATGCGCTTCGATAATCGAGCGCGAGATCGACAGTCCCAGCCCCATGCCGTCGCGCTTGGTTGAAACGAATGGCTCAAACAATCGGCCGGCAATCTCGCCGGGAATTCCGGGACCCATATCGGCGATCGCAATCTCGATGTTACCGTCGCCGAGAGTCCGACTCGCCAACGTGACTTCCCGCAAGCCTTGATTGGCCATCGCCTCAAACGCATTGCGAATGAGATTGACGATAACTTGCTGGATTTGAACGCGGTTAACCAAAACAGCCTGGGCGCGGTCGTCGAATTCAAATTTGAGACGTACCGTCAGTGGAGCGATGCTGCTCAATGCGAGGGCGCCTGCTTCCTCCATCATCGAAGGAAGTACTTCTACTCGTCTTTCCGTCTCGTCCCGGGTCAGGAATTGACGGAGGCTGCGAACGATTTCGCTCGCGCGCAGCGCCTGCTCGGCGGCTTCGTTGGTGACTTCCCGCGCGATTTGAAGATTGTCGCGATCGCCGCGGGTGAGCAGCCGCTTCGCGGCGTTGACCGAATTGACGACCGCCGTCAGCGGCTGGTTGAGTTCGTGCGCAAGGGCGGCGGCCATCTGGCCGGCGGCGGTCAGACGCGCCGCATGAAAAAGCTCGTTCTGCAATGTCTGGAAGCGCAGATCGGCTTGCGCGCGTTCGAGCTTCTCCGCGACCAGGTGTTTGTTGGCGTCGGCCAATTCGGATGTTCGTTCCTCGACGCGTCGTTCCAGGCTCTCGTTGAGGTGACGCAGTGCCGCTTCCGAATTCTTCTGCTCGCGGAGATCGCGGCTGACGGTAGCGACGTTCATCGGCTCGCCGGTGCGCGGATCGTCGATCCTGAAGCAATCGAGCAGGAAGGGTATCGGTATCCCGGATCCGAAATGCCTCAGTTCGAGTTCTCCTCTCCATCGGCCGGTACGGAGCACCAGAGGCCAGATCTCGTGCCGTACGGCCTTTTGGTACTGCAGCGAAACGAAATCGAGCACGTGAAGTCGCAATGCGTCGTCGAGACCGTCAAGTCCCACCAATTCCAGACCTGCCGGATTGACATATTGAACCTGTCCGGTGAGCGAGGCGATGCCGACGAAATCGGTCGTTCGCTGCACCAGCACTGTGAACCTTCTTTTCTCGGCGTCTCCGAGCCAGTGCTGGAACGCAATCGCCGCCTGGTTGGCCCCGGTATTCAGCAGCAGCCGCTCGGTTCGGGTCGGAAAAGCGTCCCGGATGGAACCTGCGGCAAGTGTGGCGTCGCCCCCGAACCCGATCGGCGCGGTCACGACGTGCAGGTCGCGGCCGCCGGACGTGTCGGCAACGACAAATTCCTGTCCGCTGCCGAGGGTTGCTTTTTCATGCTGCAGCATCATCCGCACGCGTTTGAGGTCCGCAAGGTCCAGCTTTGGACTGCTCCGAGCGAGATCCGTGGCGAGCCCGTCGCCATGGCCGGGGAGTGCGATGAAAACGAAATCGGCCTCAAGCATTGAGATCAGCGCGGCGACGATGCTGCTCCCGATCTGACGTATGTCATAATTTTGCCATGCAGCCGGAAGCGCCGAAAGGGCCACGAGATCGCGGATGCAACGTTGCAAGTCCTGAGAATTTGCAAACGGCTCAGTCCACGGCATGGCCTGCGCCTTGGGTTAGTTTTGCGGCGGCCCGCGTGAATTTGATACCCGTCTTCAGGGGTTGGCAACGCCAAATTGGCCTCTGCCGCGTGGTAAATGGCCGTTCGCCTTAAAAATCGCTTACCGCGAGTCCACGGATATCGTGCCAATCACGGGTATCGTGACAATCAGAGATATCGTGGCTTTCGCGCGGGGCGCGCAATCGTTTTTCGCTTGGGAGCGCCGACGCGAGCGAAGGCGACCCAAGCAGGGGGATCGCTCGCAGGAAAGGTCTCGATCAGGCTCTCGTCGAGTTCATCGGATGTAATGGTTTGAGTTTCCGCCGTCTGGTTTTGCTGCAAAGGCCGGCCGTGCGTTTGCCCGGCCTTTTTGTTTCGATGGCGCAAAGGCCTGGACGTCATCGGCGGTCAACCTAAGCGGCTCTTCCGACTACGGTGGGATTGACCTGTTCGTGCTGCCGCGAGCGCAGCTTGAAAGAGAAGATGACCAGCGCGATGCCAAAGACCAGTGCGTAGGCGCCCAGCCACCAGGTGAGCACAACGGCTCCGATCAACGGTGCGATAATAAGCAGTACGCCAAAGGCAAGCGACAACAGCCCGCCCAGGATCAGCCACCACCGGCCATGGTCCATGTTCAAGCGGAAACCCGCAGCCGTTATCAGCCCGCCGGTCACGATCGCCCAGGCGGCGATCAGCCAGACGAACGCAACAACGGTAAGGCCCGGCCAGAGGAAGGCGGCAATGCCGACGGCGATATTGAGTAGTCCTTCGAATATCAGGACGCCCCAGCGGTCTTCCTTGCGGCGGATGGCGCGCACAGCCGAGATAATGCCGACGACGCCGTCGACCAGCATGTAGGCGGAGAACAGGATCACCAGCGACAGTATCGTTGCGCCGGGAAAGATCAGCGCGATGCATCCGAAGATGATGCCGAATATGCCTCGCAGCAGAAATAGCCACCAGTTTTGAATGAGCGTCTCTCCAACATTGTATCGAGCGTCAGAGGCGGAATTCATTGTGGTGTTAGCCATGATTTGCTCCCATCAGCGACCCGGTCTTTGGCCTGCTTGAATCACTGCTGCGTTTGCAGCGCGAGCCCATTTAGTTCACGGGCAACAGTGCGGACGTTGATGCCTGTCAACAATGCGGCGCCTTTCCGGCGTGGGTGGCACTCCAGAGGAGTTCCGGCCGGGCGTCCGGCGACGGTCAGCCCTACTCGCGATCAGCTATCGTGCGCGACTACAGTTCGTGCGCCGCAAGGACGATTTTACCGACAACATGACCCTCGGCGAGGCGTTCGTGCGCCTTGTGGGCCTGGGCGAGGGGATAGCATTCGGCGATTGGAACCTTGAGCTTCGCACCTTGCACCGCCGCGTTGAGGCGCTCGAATTCGCGAACCCCGGAGATGCCGTCATAGCGGATCAGCTTCATGCCGCGCCGTTTCTTCGGGGCAGGCTCGACGCCGTTCGGGTGTGCGACCCGGCCGCCATGCCGAAGCGCGTTCAGGCATAGCTCCAGCGCGTCGCCGCCGGCGAGCGCAAGTACGGCGTCGACGCCGTCGGGCGCGAAGCGGCGCGCCTGATCGTCGATATCGGGGCGCTTGCCATCGACAACCATATGCGCACCCATCTCCCGAACTAGTTCCATGCCATCCCTGCCGGAGGCGGTGGCAAACACCCGCGCGCCGCGATATCTCGCAAATTGCACGGCGAGGGTCCCCACGCCGCCCGAGGCGCCATGAATGATGATGGTTTCGCCCTTTTTCAAACCGAGCGCGTCGTCGATGCCCTGCAGCGCCGTCAACCCCGTGATGGGGATCGCGCCGGCATGCCGCAGATCAAGTCGTCTGGGGATCGGCGCGGCCTTGTCGGCGGGCACCACCACGTATTCCGCGTAAAAGCCGCCCTTTGGGTTCTGCCAGTTGTAGGAATAGACTTCATCGCCGACTTTCAGCCGCCGCACCCGCGAGCCGACGGCTGCGACGACGCCAGCGCCGTCGAAGCCGAGAACCATGGGGAAATGCGGTTGGCGGGGAGCAAAATATCCTTCCCGGACGTCGGCGTCCCATCGGCCAACACCCGCGGTATCGACCGCGATCAGCACTTCGCCTGCGTCCACGGCCGGGATCGGCAGGGCGTGAGGGGTGATCACCTCGGGTCCGCCGAAGCGGTCGATGGCGGCGGCGAACATGGTGCGCGGCACATGCAGCGCGTGATGCCTGGCGGTGACGAAATTGCGGGTGCGATCGAGCATGGCAATAACCTCGTGGCAGGTTTTTCATCTCCTTGAACGAGAGCGCCGGCCGCGGCGCTGACGTCGGTCAATTTCGCGGATCAATTGCATCACTCCGGTCCGGCCCCCACGCCGGCTATCGGGAACGCGCCGCGTGCCTCTCGGTCGGTGACGCGTGCGAGGTACGGGGCATATCCGGTTCCTGCGTCTCCGGCGGATTGAGGGCAGCCTCGATCGCATCGTCAACCCGTTCGAGCCAGACGAACCGGATCCGGCTGCGCGCCTTTTCTGGCACATCCTCGAGGTCCTTGCGATTGCGGGCTGGAAGCATGACGGTCGCGATCCCTGCCTGAATTGCGGCCAGCACTTTCTCCTTCACGCCGCCGATCGGAAGCACCAGGCCGCGCAGCGAGATTTCGCCGGTCATCGCGGTATCGCTGCGGACGGTGCGTCCGGTCAGAAGGGAGGTCAGCGCCATGAACATCGCAACCCCCGCGCTCGGCCCATCCTTGGGGATCGCTCCGGCCGGAACATGAACATGCACGTCGGACTTCTGCAGCTCGATCGCATCGACGCCGAATTCGGCGGCCCGTGACTTGACCAGCGTCAACGCGGCCTGCGCGCTTTCCTTCATCACATCGCCCAGCTGCCCGGTGAGGATCAGTTTGCCCCGGCCGGGAACGCTGGTCGCCTCGACGAACAGGATATCGCCGCCCGCGGGGGTCCAGGCGAGACCGGTGGCGACGCCGGGCACGCTGGTGCGCATGGCTATTTCCTGCTCGAAACGTTTCGGCCCCAGGATGGCCTGAAGGTCTGCCACGGTGATGACGACATGCGTGGCGTCGCCTTCGGCGATGCGCATCGCGGCATACCGGCAAATGGCGCCAATCTGGCGCTCGAGGTTTCGCACCCCGGCTTCACGCGTATAGTCGCGGATGATGGCAAGCAAGACGTCGTCGTCGATCTTGCATTGCTCCTCGGTCAACCCCGCCGATGCCAGTTGACGCCTGACGAGATAGCGCTTTGCGATCGCCAGCTTCTCGTCCTCGATGTAACCGGGCATTTCGATGATCTCCATGCGGTCGCGCACGGCGGGAGGAATATTGTCGACCACATTGGCGGTGCCGATGAACAGTACTTTCGAGAGATCGAAGGGAACGGCGAGGTAGTTGTCGCGGAACGTCGCATTTTGCTCGGGGTCGAGAACTTCCAGCAGGGCTGCCGAGGGATCGCCATGAAATCCCACGCCCAGCTTGTCCAGTTCGTCCAGCATCATCACCGGATTGCGCGTACCTGCCTTGCGGATGGACTGGATGATGTTGCCGGGCAGGGCGCCGATATAGGTGCGCCGGTGGCCGCGGATCTCGCTTTCATCATGGACGCCGCCGAGGCTGAGCCGAACAAATTTGCGGCCGATCGCGCGGGCGATGCTTTGGCCAAGCGAAGTCTTGCCGACGCCGGGGGGACCTACGAAGCAGAGGATCGGGGTCTTGCCGTCCGGATTGAGCTTGCGCACCGCCAGATATTCGAGAATGCGCCGCTTCACTTTCTCGAGGCCGTAATGATCCTCATCCAGGATGCGCCGCGCCTCCGGAATATCGATGCGTTCGGAATCGAGCTTTGACCAGGGCAGTTCGATCAGCCATTCAAGGTAGGTCCGCGTCATCCCGTATTCGGCCGCGGCCTCCGGCATGCGTTCGAGGCGCTTCAATTCGCGCCTGGCCTGCTCCTCGGCCTCCTTCGGCATCCCGGCCTTCTCGATCTTTTCGGCGAACTCCTTCAGTTCTACGGACTTGACGTCGTCGTCGCCGAGCTCCTTCTGGATCTGGCGAAGCTGTTCGCGAAGGATGTGCTCGCGCTGTTGCGAGGACAGGGTGTGCTGCGTCTGTTCGCCGATTTCCTTCGAAAGTTGCAGCACCTGTATTCGCTTCGCCAGCAGCCCCAGGAGCTTGTCGAGAAGCTGCGTCACGTCTAACGTCTCGAGCAGATCCTGCTTCTCGCTGACGGGGATGTCGATAATGCCGGCAATAAAGTCGGCGAGCGCTGACGGCGAATCCAGACTGTCGATGGCCGCTGGGATTTCCGGCGGCAGGTTAGGCAGCAGCTGGATCGCCTCCCGGGCGCGCGTCTTGAGCAAGCGAACCCGCGCCTCGACATCCGGCGTGATCACTTCGGAGATGCCGATCTCCTCGACGCGAGCGACGAGAAATGGAAAGCCGGAGAGGAATTCCTCGACCCGGAACCGTCGCAGACCGCGGCAGATCACATAATGACTGTCCTCGGAAGTGACGTAGCGCAGGATCTCGGCGATGGTGCCGACGCGCCGCAAATGTTCCGGGCCCGGCTGTTCGATGTTGGGATCGTCCTGCAGCAGCAGCCCGACCTTGCGGCCGCTTCGAACCGCCTCCTGCGCCGCCGCGATCGACGCCGGCCGGCCGATCGTCATTGGCAGCACCAAGCCCGGAAACAGTAGCATGTTTCGAACCGGCAGGATGATCATCGCGTCGGGGGGGACGACCGGAGGACGTTGATCGGTCCCGGTGCCGGAGTTGGCGCTCGCATTTGCGTCAGACATCGGTGCGCTTGTCCATGAGGGGCTATTTGACGAACTTCAGCGTAAGACATCCATTGGCAAGTTCCGATTGAGCGAGTTGCAGACGCCCCGCCGGAATGGCGATCCGGCGTTCGAACTTGCCGTAGGGGATTTCGAGACGATGAACGCGGCCACCGCGCGGGATCGCGCTCGGACGCAATCCCACCACTGAGACCCCGTCCTCTTCGACGACGACCTTCACGGCGTCCCGGTCGACGCCGGGAAGCGCGACAGTGATCAGGACCTCGGAATCGGTCGCGGTAATGTCGACGGGCGGCTCCCAGCTCAACTCCTGGATAGGCGCGGCCACCGGCCGGATGAACTGGCGATGCAGCTGCTCGGCGCGGTCGATCATCTCGCAGGCCCTGGTCCACATCAGAGTTCTTGGATCGACCGCGGCCATGACTTTCATCCCCTGTGCCGACGCGAAAACATCCCCATGCGGCAGGCGTTTGACGTCTGGTCCGATGCCGCTGGAGCTGATGTAGCGTTCGTTGTTCCAGGCAATCCTATGATGGCGCAGGTCGCATCACCTTGATGGCTGTCAATCCCTCGTCCGAGAAGACGCCTCGATAGCGTCGCCGGCCTCCTTGGCGGCGTCCAGCCATTTGGTGACCTGATCGGCGCCGGCGCCATTGAACCCGTCCGGGATCACCGGCGGCAACAGGATGAAGAACAGCCCGGTGACATGACTGTCGAAGGTGTCCGCGATCTGGTTGACGGCGGCCAGCCGCACGTCGTCTCCCGATGTGCCGTCCAGCCGAACCATGACGTTCTTGATCATGGCGATCTCACCTTCAGGCAGCACGCAACAGCGGTCAACGGATCACACCTTGACTTCGAGCTCGAACGATTTGATCAGCGCCATCGACAGCACCACCGGATCGACCGAAATGACGCGGAATGTGTGAAGCTTGCTGGCCTGCCCGCTGATCGAGACATACTCGCCCGGCAAGAAGGCGTGTTCGCCGAACCTGTAGCCGGCTTCCTTGTCATCATCCTCGTCGGGATTGTAGTCGAAAACCCAGCGTGCACGCTCGGCGCCGCCGGGCTTGTGGATGAGACGGCCGACCTCGTCGTCCTCTCCCTCCCAAAAGCGCCGAACCCGGCAGTAGTTACGATACCTCCTCCAGAGCACGGGATCGATATGCCCGTCGGGATCAAGCGGCGCAATGAAATCATATCCGTGACGCGAGGAGCCATCGGGAAACTCCCGGGAGCGGGCAAGATTCAGCAGGATGCGGTTGAGGTCAATCAGTTCAGTCAGCGCTTGCATGGTGCGGTCTCGAATACCGATTGGAGCAACTAAGCCTGGATCGGCCGGAAACATAATGATGGTTGTCAAGGTGATGCGTTTTAATTGCCAAGTTAATGGCCAAGCCAAGCTTGTTGATCGCCATCAACGCGCCCAGATGCAGTGGAGCCTCCGCTGCGGGCCGACGACGTGACGGGATGAGTGTGTCGGCGCGACCAGGGATCGGACCAACCATGCTGCGCCATTCGGGACTCGTGCCAAACAATGACGGGAGGGCGCTTCGGCCTTCCGAGAAAGCGGCGTTGCCTTTCGATTCACGGGCGAGGACGGTCGCGCGAACTGCGCTGGCGATCCTGGTTGTGCTGCTGGCGGCCTGGGTGGCGCGCGATTTTCTGGTGGCGCTGACCTGGGCCG
>JAQGKJ010000827.1 GCA_028290165.1 Bradyrhizobium sp.
GCGCCGTCTCCGGCACGGCAAAAACTGCCTGAAATCACGACACCTTAGTGCCGCTGACGGGAGGCGGATCCTGGGCATCGCTCTAAGACTTCATATTATGCTCGAGCGTCGCACTTAGCTTCGTGAAAAGGTCACCGACGTCGCGTCGGATCGCTGAGAGCTTTAAAAAGCAGTCTGTCACGACTTCAACGCGCTGCTCGAATTGATGCTTGTTACCGGCAACCCCCTCTACCCGTTCGGTCAGCTTCTTGTCGCCATCCTGTTCAAGAGCCGAGAGATTCGTGGAGAGCCGCTCCTGAAGATAGAGCACCTCCTTCGTCAAAGCCTTGATGCCGGTTTCAACCGATTGAAACGGAGCCAGCTTGTTGTGGAGTCCAACGAGATCGACACTCAACTGGTTGAGTTGGCCGAACGCCGTTTCAATCGAAGCCATTCGCACGCGCGTCTGCATCAGAAAATCGGTAAACAGCTTGACTCGCGCCTCGAGGCTGTTGTTTGCCTCGTCTTTCTCGAAATCCGACAGCGCCCGTTCTATTGAAACTTGCCGTTCTCTTAGTTCGGTGAACACTGGCTCGACGGCACGCCGCCTTTCTACGACTTCTCCGAGTTGTTCACGAAGGGCTTGCTGGCGTCTGCGAACATCGGCAACCCGATCATCGGTATCGACGGCCTGATTGCGACTCTGTTGTACCAGCGCGACCTGCTCGGCCTCCGTCAGTCGCTTGCGCAGCAAGCCGATCGCCTCCTCGGGATCGCTGCCGACCAGGCTCAGCAGCACCGCGTCGTTGCTGCGTTGCTCCTGCTCTACAGCCGCAATTTCCTGGCGTAAGCCGTCGAGGCGACTTTTCAGGAGACTGACTATTTTGCGTTGTTGCGCAAGCGCCCAGGTCGAGTAGCCAAGGATGAACAATAGAACACCAGCTATAAGGCCGATAAATACCTTATCTCGCGGTTTAAGCGAGACGACCAGATCGACGATATGATTTGGATCGACGCCGGATGCGGCAAACCAGACCGCTAAAATGACGATCACAATCATAATGCAAGCGATCAGGAATTGCGGCATTCCATTCCCCGCATGAAATCAAACGAAATTACTTGAATAAACCAGCTTAGAGATCACTAATTTCCAGGATAGACAAGCGTCAGGCCACCTATAAAAGCGCATGGTCGGCACTGAAGGCCCATCGCGTAGCCATGCCGCGAAAGTCTAAAGAACTGGTGTCGTAGCTGTCGCCGTCTTCCGTTCGGTGGCCCTGAGCTATGGCGGCGGAGTGCTGGACTACATCGACAAGATATTGCGAGGGGCCAGGCCTGCTGAACTTCCAGTGGAGCGGCCGACCAAGTTTGACATGGTCATCAACCTCAAGACCGCCAGGGCAATTGGCATCACTGTGCCGCCACAGATCATTGCCCGCGCCGATGCAGTGATCGAATGAGATGGCGAATTCCGTTATTGGGCATCGCCGATCGCTGGACCCCGGCCGCACGGTAGATGGCTGCCCAGCGGCGATCTGCAGCCTTAGCTGCTCACGACGGTCTTGATGAGAGCAGTATCCGCAAATTCTACCAGTTCGATGATCTTTCCATCTTCGAATCTGAATGTGTCGAGCACATCCGAGGTGAAGACAATGTCCTTGGGGATAAACCTCACCTTGATGCGTGAATGAACCGCGGCGCGGTCGCCCTCGACCATTGCGTCGACGATATCGCGCTTCACAAATTCGAAGGTTTCGATGAACCCAGCCAGTGCTGCCCGCACATTTGGATGACCTTGCACGGCGCCCGCGACTTCAAGCATATCTTTGTCGCCCTTGAACTCGAAGACCGCATGGGGGTGAAACGCAGCCATCAGGCCTTCTATGTCGCCCTTCCCACGTGCGTCGTAGGCTCGATAGATGGTGTCGAGCATCGCTTCACGGGTTGCCATTTTGCTTCCTCCGCGCAGATGAAGGTTCAAGGTAACACACGCTTGGCACGAAGTCGCCCAGCGTCCGCCAGCGCCTTTCTGGATTCTAGTTCTCGGTGCCTTCTCGCGCATCCGGACGGATCGCATCCTCCGGCGAGGCGTGAGCCACGGCAGGCGATGACGGGGCGGACTCCGGTCCTATCTCGCGCCCGCGTCCGCGGATCAGCCGCTCGTATGCCGAGACCAGCGTGGTGTAGGGATTAACCCAGAGCCAGCCGTCGCGTGTGAACACCTGCACGTCGAAATGCAAATGGCGGCTGGTGCCGTTGGGGTGGTCAAGGTAATTCGAGACAACGCCGATCTTCTCGGCCTCGTCGACATGACGCCCGTTCAGAATGCCGTCGGCATCCATGGCGGACGGATTCATATGCATGTAGCGAAAGCGAATGTGCTCATTGCGGGTGTTGATCTGCAGCGCCGCCGCCTGCTGTTTCAGCGAACGGATCACGACGCCGTCGCGTACCGCGACAACCGCTCGCTGCTTGGGGTCGCAGCGCTCGGGACCTTCATTGTCGGGCCCGCACGGTGCCGGGCGGATATCCTGCCCCTGATGGCCGAAGCCGCCGGGGCACTGTCCCACGCCAAAACTTCGGGATTCGCAAAAATTATCCTGCCATGGATAGCTGGTCTTGCTGCCGACCAGTTCGTCGATCGGTTTGTCGCTCGATCTGCGGTTGCGGAACGATTGCGAGTGGACAAAGGCCGGGGCCTTCTGCAGCGGAAAACGGATCTGCGAATAGGCGTTGAAGTCGGCGCGGCCGCCCTGTTTGCGAAACCCTGAATTGGCGATGATGTCGCCGGCCGGGCGATAGCTGAAATCAGCCGACCGTTCTGCCGGCCGGTCGGCGACGCCCGAGGGGATATCCATTCGCGGCCGCGACGGCAGGCCGCCGGCGACGCGCAGCGCCTTCAGGAAACGTTCGGCGACGGGGTAGGCCTCGCGGCAGGCCAGCCGCCGCTCGCGGGAGGCACTGTCGAGACACTGGATCGAGACCACATAGGGGACGCCGAAGTGGGTGAAGGCATAACGCACATAGCCGTCCCTGATGAAGTGGCGAAGATCGGGAAACTTCGCCGCCAATGCCTTGACCGGTTCGCCCTTGCCTCCGAGGGGATCGCTGACGTCGTAGGTCAGGATCGAGCCGGTGATTTGTACCTCGACCGGTTTGGCAAAGGTTCGCTGCGGCATGCCGTCGCCGGCGCCGGGTTCGAGTGAGAACACCGCGTCGTAGCCGGCAGGACCGGCATCAAAGAGGTCGACGGGGCGGAAGTCGGCCTGATAACTCGACGGCGAGAGGCTGTTCGGCGCGCCGTTCAGCCGGGCGTCAAGAAACGCCGCGGTGTCGAACGGCAGCAGCACCGGCACCGGGCTGCGCCCTATTCCCGTGAAGATCTGCGAGGTCACGCCGTTCAGCTGCACCAGCGCCGGCATCGAACGCGGATCGAACGGCGGCAGCCGGCGCTGGCCCGTGAACGTGAAGGCGGGCGCGACCGCCGGCTGGGTATTGATCTCGGCTCGGAGTTGATCGAGCGCCGCGCGCCAGTCGACGCGGACGGCTGAGACCGCCGGTGTTCGAAATTCGTCGGCTGAAAGGATCGTCGTGCCGGCAAGGAGCAAAGAGAAAGATGCCAGCGAACACGTAACGGACCGGACAGCTCTGGTACCCAATGCGTCGCCCCCGGCGCCAATGCCTGCCCCTGTAACTTAGTCCTTTGCGCGCTCGACGTAAGACCCATCTTCGGTCATGACCACGATCCGCGTTCCCGTGCCGATATGCGGGGGCACGGCGGTACGGACGCCATTGGAGAGGATGGCGGGCTTGTATGACGAAGACGCGGTCTGCCCCTTGGTGACCGGCTCGGTTTCCACCACTTCCAGGGTGGCGCGCTGCGGCATCTGGATCGCCACCGGAAGGACGCCGTGGAGCGAAAGCTTGACGGTCATGTTCTCCTGCAAATACGGCGCGGCGCTGCCGATGATGTCCTTCGGCACCTGGACCTGATCGTAGGTCTCGTTATTCATGAAGTGGAAGCCGTCGGCATCTTCGTAGAGATAGTTGAAATTGTGATCCTCGATGGTCGCCTTCTCCACCTGGTCGGTAGTCTTGTAACGCTCGGAAATCTTCACCCCGTCGCTAATTCGGCGCATTTCGATCTGGCTGACCGGCGTCCCCTTGCCGGGGTGGATG
>JAQGKJ010000833.1 GCA_028290165.1 Bradyrhizobium sp.
AAATTTGGAGCTTAGAGACGGCGCACCAATCTGCAAAAGCCCGCAATTGGCGGGACTTTCTGCGATGTTAGCGAGTACAATCTCCGGTTGACGGACTGCCTGGCTGGGGCGGGAGGATTCGAACCTCCGTATGGTGGAATCAAAATCCACTGCCTTACCACTTGGCGACGCCCCAATAGACGGTCCCGAAAGCGGCGGAGCGAGCCTGTCGCGCCCCGCGGATTTCTTCCGGCACCGCCGGTCTATAGAGGGAGTTGCGCCATTTCAACAGGTGAGGCGCGGAATTCGCCCTGAATCGGACCCCGCTTTTGATCCCGATATAATGTCGCAATCCTTCCCGCGAATGGGGGCTCCCTTTCGCCCGAAACCGCCCTGTTTTGCCTTGCCGCACGAGGCCTTTCGGGCGATCCGAGAGTTGAGGGGTCGGCGGTTTCGTGGGAAGACGGCAGCCTGCGTTCCCTGCCAGATGCGAGGCCTCGTGATGACCTACCGCGCGCCGATCAATGACATGCTGCTCGCCCTCAACCACGGCGCCGGCCTGCAGGCCGCCGTCAAAGCCGGCCATTACGGCGATTTCGACGCCGACATCACCGCGGCCGTGCTGGAGGAAGCCGGCAAATTCGCTTCCGACGTGCTGGCGCCGCTCAATCGGGTGGGCGATGAACAGGGCATCAAGCTCGACGCTGGCAACGTTACCACCGCACCCGGCTGGCCCGATGCGTACCAGCGCTGGGCGGCTGCGGGCTGGAACGCGGTGTCGGGTGCGGAGGCGTTCGGCGGCCAGGGCCTGCCACTTGCGATCAACGCCGCCTGCACCGAAATCTGGAGCGCGTCGAATATCGCCTTCGGCCTCTGCCCGCTCTTGACGCTGAGCGCGATCGAGGCGCTCGACGCGCACGGCAGCGACGAGCTGAAGAAGATCTATCTCGAAAAGCTGATATCGGGAGAATGGACCGGCACGATGCAGCTCACCGAGCCGCAGGCAGGATCGGATGTCGGCGCGCTGCGCACCCGCGCCGAGCCGGCAGGCGATGGCAGCTATCGCATCAAGGGCACAAAAATCTTCATCACCTACGGTGACCACGACATGACCGACAACATCGTGCATTTCGTGCTGGCGCGATTGCCCGATGCGCCCGCAGGCACCAAAGGCATTTCGCTGTTTCTGATTCCGAAATTCCTGGTCAATGCCGACGGCTCGCTGGGTGCGCGCAACGACATCTACGCGAGCGGCGTCGAGCACAAGCTCGGCATGCACGCCTCTCCAACCTGCACCATGACGATGGGCGATAAGGGCGGCGCGATCGGTTACCTGATCGGAGAAGAAAACCGCGGCATGCAATGCATGTTCACGATGATGAATCAGGCCCGCCTCGGCGTCGGGCTCGAGGGCGTCGGCATCGCCGACCGCGCCTATCAGCAGGCGCTGGCGTTCGCGCAGGAACGCCGCCAGGGCCGCGCCGTCGGCGAGCCCGGCAACGGCTCCGACCCGATCATCGTGCATCCCGACGTCAAGCGGATGCTGCTGCAGATGCGCGCGCTGACCGCGGCGGCACGTACGATCTGCTACGCCACTGCAGTGGCGCTCGACGTCTCGGTGCGGGCCACCGACCCCAAGACCCGCAGCGATGCCGCGGCGCGCGGCGCGCTGCTGACGCCGATTGCAAAGGCATTCTCGACCGACATCGGCAACGAGGTCGCTTCGCTTGGGGTGCAAATCCACGGCGGCATGGGATTCATCGAGGAGACCGGCGCCGCGCAGCATCTTCGCGATGCGCGCATCACCCCGATCTACGAGGGCACTAACGGCATCCAGTCGATCGACCTCGTGACCCGAAAACTCGCCGCCAATGGCGGCGCGTCGGTGTGGGCCCTGCTCGACGAATTGTCTGACATCGTCAAGCGGGTCGAGGCTTCGAACGATCCGGCGTTCGGCACCACGGGGACAAAGCTGCGCGACGCGCTTTCCTCGCTGGACCGCACCAGCCGGTGGCTGCTGGAGCGCGTCACCTCGGCGCCGAACGATGCGCTGGCGGGCGCGACGCCCTATCTGCGGCTGTTCGGATCGACGCTCGGCGGCTGCATGCTGGCCACTGAGGCGCTCGCCGCGCGCGATGTCGCTGGCGATCCGCAACGCTATGTCACGCTGGCGAGGTTTTTCGCCGAAAGCATTTCGGTGCAGGCGGTCGCGCTGGAGCGGACGGTGATCGACAGCGCCGAGGCCGTCAACGGCGCGGACGCGGTGTTGCTGGGGTAGGCTTGTCTGCCTTCCCTGTCGTCCCCGCCTAGTGCGCGATTGCGCACAGGAGCGGGGACCCATAACGACCGGTGCCGTTGTAGGCACGAGTATGACCTCACACACGGTCGTCATACCCCGCGCATGCGCGCGCATGCGGGGTATCCAGTACGCCCGCGGCCTCTCGATTTCATCGCTGGCGTCTCTGGATTACTGGATCACCATGCGCGGGTGATGACGATTGAAAAGTATGGCGCTGGTATTCATCGGACACGGTTTCGCATTCTCGCGGCGCGATGCGCCCGAGGAATGCATGATCCGTTCGCCCAAAAAAACAAGGGCGCAGGGAAAGCCGGGTGCTCGATGCACCCGCAGCCTCGTGCGCAAAGGTGGAAAGCACACGAGTTAGTCACCACAGGTTCACCGAGTTCATCCGGCCTTCCCTGCGCAATGGTTTTAACGGTTTCCTTCGTGCTCTCCCCGGTGATCG
>JAQGKJ010000854.1 GCA_028290165.1 Bradyrhizobium sp.
GAATTTGCCGGCCTCCAGCTTCCGGATCAGTTGCCTGATGTGGGCAAAATTGAAATTGGCGTCCGGCCAGGCGCCCGGATAGCGCCACGCCCCGGTATGAATGCTGACCGGCCGCATGAAGGCGCCGAGCCGCAACTGACGTTTTGCCATTGCCCCGTTCCGTGTTGGTTGTTGCTGCGATGGAGATAGGGATGCCCCGGTGCAAAGACATCACGCAGGGATGAGAAGAATTTTGCGATTTGAAAGGCCGTTCGGCTTAATTTATCTCACCGAACGTGATTCGGGGGCGCGCCGCTTGGCGCGAGCCCGGAATGACGGTGAGAGGAGAGACTACGCCCCCAAAACATCCTTCTGCATCTTGCCGCCGTAGAAATGGAAAAACGGCACCGGCGCGTCGTGATTCAGGGGTCCGGAGGCGAGGCGCTTTTCGAGTTCGCCCAGGACGTTCCTGGTCATGGGATGCAGGTCGGCCAGCGGTTTTGAGCCGATCTCGACCCAGACCAGCTCCACCAGTTCGGCGTCGGCATGGATCACCCCGTCGACACGGTGAGCGATGGTTGAAGCATCAGCGGTGAAGAACCGGGTATCGAAGCGCCGCACCCGGCCGGGCGGGGTGATCGCGCGGGCAATCAAGAACAGTCCGGACGGGTCGGGCAGCAGGCCCGCCTCGGCAAAAGGTTTCCACGCGCCTTCGAGCGTGGGCGCCGCGCCGTTGCTGCTCTTGCGCCCCAGGCAGAGGCCGGTTTCCTCGCAGGCCTCGCGGATCGCTGCGATTGCCAACGAACGCGCGCGCGAGGCCGTGATCTTTGGACTTCCCTTCAGCAGGTTTTTCTCAAGCGCTATCGGAATGGGCGCGGCGACGGGAACGCGGTTGTCGGTCTTGTCGACGCGGCCGCCGGGAAACACGAATTTGCCGGGCATGAACACGACCTTGTCGTGGCGCTTGCCGACCAGAACTTTCGGGGTTGAGGCAGTACGATCGACCAGGATCAGCGTGGCGGCGTCTACCGGGCGGCGGTAGGGATGATGATCGGCTTCTTTTTCTGTTCTTTCAGTCTCGCTCATTGCGTTCCCGCCGCCCCATTTTCGTTTCTTGATTGGTGAACCTGATCTACGGTTCAGGATTTTGATCGTCAAACCCGTGCATGCGCAGCGCCCATTGTATCCCGACCACGGCGCCCTTCACCGGTTGCAGCAGCAGCAGTGACAAAACAAGCGTGAGCGGCAAATAGATCGCAAGCTGCAGCGGTACCGAAGGCGAATAATCGGTTTCGATCCACAGGATCGTCGGCACCACGATGTGGCCGACGATGACGATGACGAGATAAGCGGGCAGGTCGTCGGCGCGATGCGGCGTGAAATCCAGACCGCAAACCGAACAATGGTCGGCCACCTTCAGGAAGGCGCGAAAGAGCTTGCCTTCGCCACAGCGTGGGCAGCGGCCGCGCAGTCCACGCTTCAGCGCAGTCCAGACGTTGCGCTTCGCCCCGGGCGCCGACTCCGGAGGCCAGACTTTGGCGTGTGCGCTCACGGTTTCCATGACTTATCCTTCGAAGGCTTGCCCTTCTTCGATTTGCCGGGCCTGGCTTTACCGGGCTTGCGATCTTTCTTGCGCGGGTTGCGGCCCGGATGTGCCTTTGCCTGCGCCCTGGAAGCATCCTGGCGTCTGCGTCCGCGCGGGGCGAGGGTGCCTTCCGACAACAGTTCGAACCGCAACGCGCCGGCGACTGGGGCTGCTTCGACCAGACGAACGTCGACGACGTCACCCAGCCGGTGCATGGCGCCGCTGCGGGTGCCGACCAGCGCATGGCGTTTCTCGTCGTAGTTGAAATATTCCGTGCCAAGCGTGCGGATCGGGATCAGCCCATCGGCGCCGGTATCACTGAGTTTGACGAACAGTCCGGCGCGGGTGACGCCGGAGATGCGGCCCTGAAAGGTGGCGCCGATGCGGTCGGCGAGGAAATGCGCGATCAAACGGTCGGCGGTTTCGCGCTCCGCCTTCATGGCGCGGCGCTCGGTGAGGGAGATTTGGGCTGCGACTTCGGTCAGCGTTTCCACCGTCTCGGTCTCCGGCAGCGCGCCTTCGCCTAGTCCTAAGCCGCGGATCAAGGCGCGGTGCACGACCAGATCGGCGTAGCGGCGGATCGGCGAGGTGAAATGCGCGTAGCGCCTTAAGTTCAGACCGAAGTGCCCGTAATTCTCGGCGGCATATTCGGCCTGGGCCTGCGAGCGTAACACCACTTCGTTCACCAGCGGTTCGGAATCATGTCCCTTGACCTGCGCCAGCACGCGATTGAACAGAGAAGGGCGCAGCGCGCCGCTTTTCGCGAACGGCAGATCGAGCGTTTTCAGAAATTCCTGAAGGTTATGAACCTTCTCGAGCGTCGGTTCATCGTGCACCCGGTAGATAAGCGGCAGCGCCTTCTTTTCAAGCATTTCGGCCGCGGCGACATTGGCAAGGATCATGAATTCTTCGATCAATTTATGCGCGTCGAGCCGCTCGGGCACGATCACGCGATCCACCGTGCCATCGGGCTTCAGCAGGATCTTGCGCTCGGGAATGTCGAGATCGAGCGGATCGCGCTCGTCGCGCGCGCGTTTCACCACCGTATAGGCGTCGTAGAGCGGTTTTAGAATGGGATCGAGTAGGGGGCCCGTTATGTCGTCCGGCCGTCCGTCGATCGCGGCCTGCGCCTGCGCGTAGTTCAGTTTTGCGGCCGAGCGCATCAGCACGCGATGAAAACTGTGCGAACGCTTGCGGCCGTCATTGCCGATCACCATCCGCACCGCGAGCGCGCCGCGCGGCTCGCCCGGCACCAGCGAGCAGAGATCGTTGGAGATGCGCTCGGGCAGCATCGGCACCACACGATCCGGGAAATAGACCGAATTGCCCCGCGCCAGCGCATCACGATCCAGCGCCGAGCCCGGCCGCACATAGAACGCGACGTCGGCGATCGCGACATTGACGATGTAGCCGCCTTTATTATTTGGGTCGGGATCGGCTTCCGCATGAACCGCGTCGTCGTGGTCTTTTGCATCCGGCGGATCGATGGTGACCAGCGGCACGTCGCGCCAGTCCTCGCGGCCCTTCAGCGTCGCGGGCTTTGCCTCCTCGGCCTCGCGCATCGCCGCCGGCGAAAAGGCCTGCGGAATTTCGTGGGCATGAATGGCGATCAGGCTGACCGCCTTCTCCGACGCCAGTGAGCCGAGCCGCTCCTTCACCTTGCCGGAAGCAAGCCCGAAACCGCGCGAGCGAATGAGATCGACGCTGACGAGGTCGCCATCCTCGGCGCCAGCGGCATCAGCTTTCGCAATATTCAATTCGCGGCCGGCCTGTTTCTTGTCGACCGGCACCAGCCGTCCGCCGCCGCCAGGCAGGGTGCGGAAAATGCCGAGCACGCGGTTTTTGGTGTGATCGACGACCTTGGTGACGCGCCCGCGATAGACAGCGCCTTCGCTGTCTTCCAGTTTCTCGATCCGCAGCAGCGCGCGATCGCCGACGCCTGCCGCGGTGCCGGGCTGCGGGCGTCTCGGAACATGGATGCGGATTTTCGGCGGCTCGCCGCTCTCGACCTCATCCCATTCGGCGGGCGTTGCGATCAACTCGCCATCGCTGTCGCGCCCGGTGATGTCGGCCATCACGGTCGCGGGCAGCGTTGCGGGCTCGCTGATCTTCTTGCCGCGCTTCTCAATCGTGCCTTCGTCGGCCAATTCGCGCAGAATTCGCTTCAGCTCGGCGCGGTCGGCGTTCTTCAGGCCGAATTCGCGCGCGATCTCGCGGGTTCCGACTTTTGCCGGATGCGCGCGGATGAAGGCGACGATGGCGTCGCGGTTTGGAAAGCCGCGCTCGCGCTGTTTTGTCACTTTATCCTCGAGCCTTGCCTGCGCTTTTCTTCGCAGGCGTTTTGGCGGCAGGCGCAGGTTTGGCCGGAGAGGTCTTGGCTGCCGGTGTCACCGGCGCGCGCGCCTTGCTGACCGCATCGGATGTCGGCTTCGCGGCGGATTTCTTCGTGGCCGCTTGCTTGACCGGTTTTGGCGCCTTCGCATCCGCCTGCACCTTGGCCGGCTTCGCCGCCGCGGCTTTCTTGGCGCCGCGCTTGGGCTTGGTCCCGCCCTTTGCCACGCGTTCGTCGATCAGCGCGATGGCCTCAGGCAGCGTGATGGTCTCCTGGGTCTTGTCGCTCGGTATGGTCGCGTTGACGCCGCCGGCCGTGACATAGGCGCCGTAACGCCCGCTCTTGACCGCGACAGTGCCAAGCGTCGGATGCTCGCCTAAGGGTTTGCCGGGATCGGCGCCGAAGCGGCGGCCGCTCGGGCCCTTTGCGATCTTCTCGGCGATCAGCGTGACGGCGCGGTTGAGCCCGATATCGAACACCTCATCGCCGGCCTCGAGGCTGGCGTAGGTTTTCTCATGCCGCACGAACGGCCCGAAACGGCCGAGGCCCGCGGAGATCGGCTCGCCGGTTTCGGGGTGTTTGCCGATCTCGCGCGGCAGCGACAGCAGTTTTAGCGCCAGATCGAGTTCGATGTCGGAAGGCGATATGTTTTTGGGAATGCCGGCACGCTTCGGCTTGTCGCCATCAGGATAATCCTTGGGCTCGCCGAGCTGGATGTAGGGGCCGAACCGGCCGGCCTTCACCACGACATCGAGATCGGTCACCGGGTCCTTGCCCAGGATGCGATCGGCGCTGGCTTCGCTGTCGGCCGCGAGCGGACGGGTATAACGGCACTCCGGATAATTGGTGCAGCC
>JAQGKJ010000861.1 GCA_028290165.1 Bradyrhizobium sp.
GCTGCGCCACGCGCTGGAACGCGATCAGTTCACGCTGCATTATCAGCCGAAGGTGGATCTCGTGACCGGGCAGATCACCGGCGTAGAGGCGTTGCTGCGCTGGACCCATCCCGATCTTGGCGTGCTGCCGCCGATGCAGTTCATACCGCTCGCGGAGGAGACCGGGTTGATCGTTCCGATCGGGCGCTGGGTATTGAAGGAAGCCTGCACGCAAAACATGGCCTGGCAGCGCGGTGGATTGCGCCCGGTTTCGATGGCGGTCAATCTCTCGCCGCGGCAGTTCGTCGACGAGCGCCTGCTGCAGGATATCGATGAGGCGCTGGCGGCAAGCGGCATGTCGCCGGTGCTGCTGCAGCTCGAGGTCACCGAAAGCATGGTGATGCGCAACGTTTCCCGCGCGGTCAAAGTGCTGGACGCCATCCAGCGCCGCGGCATTCGGCTTGCGATCGACGATTTTGGAACCGGCTATTCGTCGATGTCGCTGATGAAGCAGTTTCCGATCGACACCATCAAGATCGATCGTTCCTTTGTTCGCGACCTGCCGAAGGATTCCGAGGACCAGGCCATCGCGCAGGCGATCATCAGCATGGGCAAGGCGCTGGGCATGACGGTCGTAGCCGAAGGCGTGGAGACCTCGGAGCAGGAGACATTCCTGCGCAACCACGCCTGCGACGAAATGCAGGGTTTCCTGTTTAGCCGGCCGGTGCCGCCGCGGCAATTGGCCGAACTGCTTCGGACCGGGCCTCAGCTCGTCTCTCCGCCGCTTCAGCCCGCGGAAAACCCCGCGGCCGAGAAATCCGCTCCGCGGGCAAAGCGGAGAAGCGGGGCCCTTTAGGTCTCCGCGTTGACGGCACGCGCGACGCCGGGTTCGCGCGCTAATCTGGACTAGAGTGGCTCACCTTGCCCGGAAAATCCTGGGGCCAGGGTAGCGACGTCTGGCCGGCCAGCGAATCGAGGAACACCGCAGCGCCGTCGGTGAAGGATGAGCCATCCGGCAATTCGAGATGTGCGCACCATTCGGCCGGCATCGGCTGCTGCAGGCCGTATATCTCGAACGCGGGACCCCACCACCATGCCGGGGCCAGTGATCTCGCTTCCTCCGGGACCGCGCGCCATCGGACGTACTCGTCCACGGCGCGTTCGAATTGCAGATTTGCGGCCTGATGCATCGGTTCCTCCAGACGAAGATTATACGCGCCTTTGCCATGGCAGCAAATGGTGGGACGAACCGCATCTCAGCGCCGCGGTTGCGAGCCAGTCGGCCGGATCCAGAGCCAGCCGGCGATGCCGCCGAGCGCGGCGCAGGTCGCAGCAACCAGCATCACCGTGCGCAACGCGCGGTCGAACGCTGCTTTGGCGTCCTGGGGAACGCCGGCCTGTCCGGCCAGCACCGCGTTCAATGCTTCATTGGCGCGCGCGGCCGGCGGCCCGGCGAGATAATGTGAAAAGCTTGCGAACAACACTGCGCCGAGCGCCGCGACGGCAAGCAGGCCCGCCACGCGGGCGACCGCGTTGTTGACGCCCGATGCGATGCCGGCATGCGCTTCGCCCACGGACGACATCACCGTCGAGGTCAGCGGCGGAACGGTAACGGTCATGCCGATGGCGAGCACGCCGATCGCCGGAAAGACGCCGGCCCAATATGATTTTCCGAAATCAGCGAAGGCGAGCAGCGCCAGTCCGCAGGCAGCGATCATTGGCCCGATTGCAAGCGACAGCCGCGGACCGAAACGATCCGAAAGTTTGCCCGCGAAGGATGCGCCGAAACCCATGATCAGCGCGAAAGGCAGCAATGCGGCGCCGGCCTGCGTCGCGGAATAGCCGCCGAGCCGGATCAGGCCGAACGGCAGATAATACAGTACGCCGCCGAGTGCGAAGTAGAGCAGCAGCGTCAGCGCATTGGTGCCGGAAAAATTGCGCGAGCGGTAGAGCGCCAGCGGCATCATCGCGTGCTGACCGGATCGGGCTTCAACCACGACGAACAAGACGAGGAACGCGATCCCAACGCCGAGCGCGCCGAGCACGGTTTTGTCGCGAAATCCCGAGGCGGGAATGGCGCCCAATCCCCAGGTGATCGCAGCCAATCCGGCGGCGACCGTGAGCGCGCCCTTCCAGTCCAGCGACATTGCTCTGTCATCGCGGCTCTCGCAGGCAAAGCCAATGGCAAGGCCGGCCGCGGCAACGGCCAGCGGCACGTTGAGCAGAAAGACCGCGCGCCACGATACCTGATCGACCAGCCAGCCGCCGAGTACCGGGCCCGCCGCCGACGTCAGCGCGCCGACGCCGGCCCAAATCCCGATCGCATGGCTGCGCTCATGCTCGTCAAAAGTCGCCCCCAACATCGCAAGACTGGCCGGCGTCAGCAACGCGCCACCGAGACCCTGAACGGCGCGGCTGACGATGAGCGTGGCGATGTTTGGCGCGAGCCCGCACGTGATGGAGGCGATGGTGAATACTGCAAGACCCAGAAGAAAAATCCGCCGCCGGCCATAGAGATCGGCTGCCGACCCGCCGACCAGCACCAGCGCGGCGAGCAGCAGCAGATAGGCGTTGACGATCCACTGCGTCGAGGCCGCATCCGCATGCAGCGCCTGCTGAATCGCGGGCAGCGCGATATTCACGACCGAGCCGTCGATAAAGGCCATGCTCGACCCGAGAATCGTCGCCGCCAAGGTCAGGCGCTTGCGCTTCTCGTTCAGGCCGGCGGCAAATGCCGGCGTTGCACGGATAATTCCGGCATCGCACGGCGGCCGTATGAAACCAACCATATGGGCCTCAGGGTAGCGCAAGTTAACGATACCAGCGTATGATGATCGTGAACATTGCGAAACACGCTTGCCGTGCCGGAGTTCTGGTGGTTTCTACTTCTCTTCCGCCGCGGTTGCAGTCGCCGGTCCTTCGCCCATGATCAGGAGGACGGCGTCCTCGTCCTTGGCGCCGTCCCAATGCACCTGCTTGCCGAAATGCGTGACAAAACTCCCCGCCGGCATCGCGGTGGTATTGGCTGGATCGAATTTGGGGCCGGAGCCTACCCACCAGGTACCCTGCAGCACGACAATATAGCGGTCGTTGGGATGGAAGTGCGGCCGGCTGAAATGGTTGCCCTTGGTCCATTTGGTGTAGACCATATAAAACCCCGGCTTTGCAGGATCTCCAACAACGACGGCGTTTTGCGCGCCTCGGGCATCCACCGGAGTCCAGGGGACCTGCTCCGGCAGCTTGTAGATCACCGCGGCCGGATTGAGTTCGGCGGCCGAGCTCAAGCTCAACATGGCGGCAAGCGACGCCGGGATCACGAGATAACGCCAAAGCCGGCTGTGGATTGTCATGGTTTCCTCCGCTGACGGGATAAGTGAGCTCAAATTGCGGGCGCAAGCTCATCGGATTATCCCGTCATGCTAGCCGCTCCCGTTCCCGCGGTGCAAGGCGCGCGACGGCCTGCGTCCTGGGCGAGATTCTCAGCACAACGCAACTGCAGCATGAAAACAGCGTTTCCATTGCGCCGTGGTTTGCTATCGTCCGCGCGCTCAAACAAGAAACGACAGGAAGGAATTTGTTATGCGACACCCCTTGAGGATGCTTGCGGCCGGACTGGTGATCGGCGGCGCCGCTTTTCAGTTTTCCAACACGGCCTCCGGCCAGAATGAAGGCGGATGGATCACGCTGCTCGACAGCACCAAGATGGGCGACTGGGATGAGGTCGGCAAAGCCAATTGGGCGATGAAGGACGGCGCACTCACCGCCGACAAGCTCGACGGCAAGGATCTCTCTTATCTCGTCACCAAGGATTCCTACAAGGATTTCCAGATCAGGGCCGAGTTCTGGGTTAGCGACGATGCCAATAGCGGCATCTTCATTCGTTGTGAGCAGCCGAAGAGTATCGGTGCCAAGACCTGCTACGAGGTCAACATTTATGACCAGAGGCCGGATCCAAGCTACGGCACCGGCGCGATCGTCGATGTCGCCAAGGTCGATCCGATGCCGAAGGCCGGCGGCAAATGGAACACCTATGAGATCACGGCGCAGGGCCCCCATTTTGTCGTCGTGCTCAATGGCCAAAAGACCGCCGACGCACAGGACTCAAAACACGCGAGCGGCGCGATCGCCCTGCAATACGGCTCGGGCGTAGTAAAATTCCGCAAGGTGCAGATCAAGCCGTTATAGCCCGCGCGGTCGGAGGCAGAGGCGCACCTGTCTTAAGCGGGTGAGCCTTTTGATGCCAGGCCCATGCAGTCCGGATGATGGTTGCGAGATCCGAATGGCGGGCGCGGAATTTCAGGGTCTCGCGCGCCGCGCTGGGATCGGCGACCAGGTAGGTCGGATCGCCGGATCGCCGCGGCTTGACGACATGGGGCACCTCGCGGCCGGTCTCGGTCGCGATGGCGCGGAGAATCTCGCGTACCGAAAGGCCGGCGCCGGTGCCGAGGTTGAAGGCGCCGCCGGAATGTCCCTGCATCAGGAGTTTCAGTGCTGAGAGATGCGCCGCCGCCAGATCGGTGACGTGAATGTAGTCGCGGATCGCGGTGCCGTCGGGGGTGTCGTAATCGTCGCCGAACACCGCAAAATCCCCGATATGACCCTGCAACGCCATCATGGCGCGGGGTATCAGATGGGTTTCGCTGTCGCGCAGCTCACCGATGCCGCCTGCCGCGTCGGCGCCGGCGGCGTTGAAATAGCGCAGGCAAAAAGCTCCCAGCCCGTAGGCGCCGCGATAATCGGTGAGGACACGCTCGATCATCCATTTCGAGGCGCCGTAAGGATTGATCGGCGCGCAGGCGTAGCTCTCGGGCAGCGCCTTGCTGTCGGCATTGCCATAGACCGCGCCCGTGGAAGAAAACACCAGCCGATGGCATCCGGCCTTGCGCATCGCCTCCAGCAGCGACAGCGTGCCGACCACATTATTCTCAAAGTATTTCTGCGGATCGATGACGGATTCGCCGACCAGGCTCGATGCCGCAAAATGCATGACGGCTGCGATGTCGTGCTGCGCGAAGGCGCGCTCGAGTGCGGCCTTGTCCAGGAGGTCGCCGACCTCAAGCGAGCCGGTCACAAAATGGCGGTGGCCGGTCGAAAGATTGTCGAAGACGACTGGATGATAGCCGGCAACCGCCAGCGCCCGGCAGCAATGCGAGCCGATATAGCCCGCGCCGCCGGTGACCAGGATCGCCGGACCATCGTTCATGCTATCCCCTCGGCGTGCGATCGGTGCTTCGGCTCTTGTTGAACAGAAGATAGAGCGCGCGGGGGTTGGAGGTCAAATAACGCCAGAACAGCCGCCGCGGCTCCAGCCAGATTCGCCAGGCCCATTCGAGCCCGATGCACTGCATCCATCGCGGCGCCCGGGCCCGGCTGCCCGACAGGAAGTTGAACAACCCGCCCGACGTCTTGATGACGCCGACATTGGTGAGATGCGAGGTGAATTCCTCGACAAACGCCTGCTCATAGGGAACGCCGAGCGCCACCCACAGATAGTCCGGCGCCAGCGCGTTGATTTCGTCGACCTTGTCGCGCAAGGCATTGCCCCTGAGGTAGCCGTGCGAACGCCCGACGATCCGCAAATCAGGGTACATCTTCCGCACATTGGCGACCGCGGCGGCATTCTCCTCTTCGTCGGCGCCGAACAAATAGAATGTCAGCCGCGCGGCTTGCGCTTTTTGGGCCACGACGTGAAACAGGTCGGTGGTTGCGACGCGCTCCGGCAACGGCGTCTTTGATCTTAGCCGCGACACCGTGACCAGCGGCTGTCCGTCGGCATTGATGAGATCGGCGGCGCGGAACAGCCGTCCGGTCATCGGCTCGGTCGAGCAGCGCGCCAGCACCTCGCCATTGGCGGAAGTCAGATAGAGCGGACGGCTGACCCGGCGCTCGGGAAACACCATGTCGATCATGAAATTCGCGGTTTGTTCGATATCAAGCACGGCGAGCCGCAAGCCCCCCAGCGAGATTCTTGGGACGCTGGCCGTCGCGGCCCTCCCGACAGGATTTGCGCGGCGCTCAAGCATATCGTTTGTCTCGCTTACGGTTGACAGCCGCAGGGTTGAGTTCGTTGAGGATGACACCGATCAGCTTGCGCTGCGCGCCGCCAAGCGCGGCAATGATGTTTTCCATGCAGTCGTTGATGTCGAGGCGCGCCGGCAGGATCGCGACGATGCCGTCGGCGATCTCGAGCAGCTTGCGGTCGGCGGCGCTCCAGGGCATCGCCGGCCCGTCGAGGATCACAAGATCGTAGCCGCCGGCGGAGCGCGCCTGTGCGATCGTCTTGCGGATCGCCTCGCCCGCCTTGGTGTCGCATCCCTTGATCACGGGCAGGATCGAGATTCCGTTCGCGGTCTTGATTGCGCGCGAAGCCTTGGTGCCGATGCTGAGCCAGCTCAGGCGGCTGGCCTCGCTCTGGCCGAAGCCATTCATTTTGGTCGAAAGCGCGTGCGTTCCGTGATCGGCGTCGATCACCAGCACCCTGGCGCCGTCGCGCGCGGCCGCAATTGCAACGTTGAGCACAGCGATGCTGCGATCCTCGCCGGCGCCGGCGCCGATCATGGCCATCACCGGCATCTCGTTGACGGGCGAGCGTTTCGCCAAAATCGCGTGCATGTCGTGCGTGGCGTTGAGAAACGTCGTCATCGGGAAACCGGCGCGCAGCGTCGGCCAGCCGATCCGCGTCACGTCTGGAATGCCGCCAATGGCCAGGATGCCGCCCAAGGTACGCACCACGTCGGATTCCTGCAGCCGCATGATCAGCGGCTTTTCGATCGCCGCGGCTGGCGGCTGCGGCAGGGGTTCAATTTCCGGCGCTTGTTTCGATGGCGGCGTCGGGGCCTTCGCCCTCGAACTTACCGGCTTCGGTTCGCTGGTATCGGGTGGCAGCCGATCGGCGGCAACAACCAAGGCAGAAGCGCCGAGCGCGCCGAGCATGAAGCCGAGCATCGCGAGCAGACTCATGGTCGGCGGGAAGTTGCGCCGCTGCGGCACGGTGGCCTCGCCGATGATCCGCGCGCTCGAGGTGTTGAGGGTTTCCTGTTCCTCGGTTTCGCGCGAGCGCTTGAGGAACGATTGATAGACATCGCGGCTGGCTTCGACGTCGCGTTCGAGTTCGCGAAGCCGGACCGACGCCTGGCTGAGCTGGACGCTCTGGCGTTTCTGCGTCTCAAGCGCCCTGTTCAAGGAGGTTTCGTAGTCGCGGGCACGGGTCAGATCATTCTTTGCCGACTGCGCGAAGCGCTCCACCTCTTCGTTGATGGTGCGGCGCAGGTCCTCGACCTGCTTCTCCATCTGGCGCAGCGAAGGATGCAGCGGGCCCAATTCGCTGGTCAGTTCCGCATAGCGCTTGCGCGCCTCGGCGTACTGCGCGCGCAAATTGGCGATGGTCGGGGACTGCAGCGCTTCGGGTATGGCGCCGGCGTCGGTCGCGGCGCGGTGGCTTGCTTCGATCTGATCATATTTGGCTTGCGCGTCGAGCGTCAGTGCGCGGGCCGCGGCGAGCCGCTGGTTGCTGGCGGAAAGCTGCTGGTCGCTGATCAGCGTATCCTGGGTGCCTACGAAATTATTCTGCGCCTTGTAGGTGGCAAGCGCATTCTCGGCGTTGCGAAGCCGTTCCTGCAATTCCTAGAGCCGGCCCGACAGATCCGAGGTCGCCCGCCCCGCGGCGGTGGCCTGCGACTTCTTCGATTCGGCCAAATATGCGTTCGAGATCGCGTTGGCGAGCATCGCGGCCGTCGCCGGGTCGTGCGACCACACCTCGATGTCGACGATGAAGGTGCGATCGGTCTTTCTGACGGTGATGTGGCGGTTCAAGGCTTCCAGCGCCGCCGTCTGGCCGAGCCTTGGCTCGCCGGTGGAATGGATCTCCAGCCCGAACAGGCCGAGCAGTGACGCCAGAATGCCCTTGGACTCGCCGCCGAACTCCGGATCCTGGTCGAGATGGGTATCCTGGATCACCGGCAGCAGCACGCTGCTCGAGGTGATTAGGCGGGCCTGGCTTTCGACCACCATCGCAAGGCCCGAAGTGTCCTGGGCACGCGGCGTGAGCTCGCGGTCGACCAGCTGCAATTCGCGGGGATCGACATAAAGCTCGGCGGTCGCCGTGAACCTTGGCGTCAGGCTCTTGCCGACCATGACCGCGGCGCTGGCGCAGATCAGCGCCGCCATCGCAATCGCGACCCTTCGCCGCCACAACAGGCGGACGAACTGCAGCACACTGAAGCCCGCGGCCGGCGATGCTTGCCGGGCGGCTGGCGTGTGCTGATTTATCGGTTGATCATAGGCAAGCATGGTCCCCAGCTTCCATTCGAACTGCCGCACGCATCGGCTGAGGGGTTACTCTTCGGGTCACGCCACGCGCGCTGGCATTCAGCGCGGAACAAACGCCACAGGAATAATTAACCATACTCATCGGGGGACTATTCACCGAAATGGCAAAAAAAGCGTTTATGCGCCCGCGCATGATGACGCCTCCGCCGTGTTCCAAATTGGGATTTGCCGGCGCGATATCGTCTCAACCGCATGCGTGATGGGCGCTGGCGAACAGCTACAGAGGCT
>JAQGKJ010000870.1 GCA_028290165.1 Bradyrhizobium sp.
GCCGCGGAAGAACTCGCCGGCGAGCAGCAGAAGGTCGCGCGGCGCTCCTGAGCGGCATCAACGGCCACCCCACTGCTGCGCGAGAAAATCCGCGAAAGACCGAACCTTTCGCGAGAAATGGCGCGGATCCAGAAAGATCATCTGCAGCGGCAATGCTGGCCGCTCATACTTCTGCAGGACCAATTTGAGCCGGCCGGCATCGACATGATCCTGCACTTGCCAGGAGGGGGCGCGCGCAATCCCGGTGCCGCCCAGGGCAGCCGAAACAACGACGTCGAGCGCGTTGGAGCGCAGCCGCGTCGGCACCTCGATTTCCGCTCGCCGCCCCGATATCTGAAACGTCCACGTCGCCGATCCGGGCGTCGACGTAAAAAACAGACATTCATGTTTCACCAGATCCTGCGGCGTGGCGGGGACGCCGCGCGATGCGAGGTAACCCGGCGCTGCGCACAACACCATGCGAACATGGCCGAGGCCGCGGCGGAGCAGCGATGAATCGGGCAGACTGCCGAGGACAATCGCAATGTCGATCTCGTCTTCCAGCAGGTTGGGCAGCCGGTCCATCAGTGTCAGGTCGATGGAGACCTGTGGGTGATCGGTGAGGTAAGTGGATAACAGCGGCGCGAGCCGCAGCCGGCCGATCAGCGTCGGCGCGCTGATACGCAGCCGCCCGTGTGGCACCTTGGCCTGAGCGGACAGTGTGCGCTCGGCGTCGACCACCTCGCTGACGATGCGCTTGACGTGCTCGTAGTAGTCCCTGCCTTCATCGGTCAGCGCCAGCCGTCTTGTGGTCCTGGCCAGCAAGGTGACGCCGAATTGTCGCTCGATGGCGCTGATCTGCCGGCTGACCGAGGCCAGCGAGCATCCCAGGCGCTTGGCCGCGCCGGACAGACTGCCAGCTTCGACCGCGGCGGCGAATGCCGCCATTCCATCCAATCGGTCCATGGCTTCCATTCTTGCGAGACCTGCAAGGATCCCGTGCAAACTAATTGGCTTATCCGGCCCGCGCAACCGTCCCAGGTATTGGTGGACCAGACACCTTTGCGGAGCGACACCAATGCTCAATCATCTGAACCGCGATCGGCCCCCGCGTGATCGGCCATGGCCCGAGCGGACACATCGACACAGCGACCCTGACTCCGGTTCTTTGATTGTCGTGTGCGGATTGTCTCTTGTCGGCCTTGCGACAAGCTTGTTTGTGATTGGATCGTCTCGAATGGCTGAGACCTTCTCGCATGGCTTTGCGATTGCGGTTCTCGAGGCCGCGATCATAGCCACGGCTGTCTGCGCGATTGTCGCCGTTGCAGAAAGGTTGGATGGGTAGATCGGGCAGGCGCTTGCCGCCACGATCGCCGGTGACTTCCCCGGTGATTTCTGTATTCTGCCCGGGCTCCGTGAGAGAGTCCGCAAGCTGAGCGGCAAGAAGCAGAGATCGCTCCCGGGAGGGATGCCCATGAACGACGACGATCGCCGCCAGTCCGGGCGGCTGATGCTGATCAGCCCGGAACGGGTATTTTACGCGGGCCTCCTGGGCCGGCCGCGCAAGCGCACCAGCGGCGGATACAACGTCTATATCGCCATGCGCGGACACATCAAAATCACCGAGGGCAAGTCCGAGATGGTGGGCGAGGTCGCGGTCGTTCCGCCCTATGTGCCCCACAGCGTCGAAAGCGAGCATCCTTCGATTATCTGCCTGGTGATCGAACCGGAAACGGTCGAGGCCGCGGCGATGGCGGCGCTGAGCGCCGGGATTGTCGGGGCTGACGCGCCGGATTTCGCCCGGCGTATTCGCAAGGCTTATGAAAGTTTGCGCCGGCAGGAGCGACGCGGCGGCTTTACCACGCAAGAGTTCGATCGGTTGTGCTTTGGCGAAGCTCTCGCAGACCGCAACATCGATCACCGCATCAAACGCGCCGCGGCAAAACTCAATGATTTCTCCGGCAGCAAATTGACCGCGGCCAATTGCGCCACTTCCGTCAATCTGTCGCCGTCGCGGTTCCTGCATCTGTTCAAGGAACAGACCGGTATATCCTTCCGCGCGTTCCGGGCCTGGAAGCGGGCGCGGCATCTGCTGCATTTCGTCAACGAGGACATCAATCTGGCGCATCTGGCGCAAGATATCGGCTATCCCGACTCGACGCATTTCAGCCATTCGATCCGCCGGTTTTATGGATTGCAGCCGCGCGCGATCTTTTCCGGCTCGCGGGACCTTGCGATCTACCGCAGCGATCCCGCCATGCCCGATAACGCCGGCTTCCGGCAGGGGCGGCCCTGACGGAACCCCGGCGATAGCGCGTGGACGCAAGAAGCCGATAGCCGCGGGCCGCATGATCCGCCGGCCCGTTCCGACGAGCGGAAAAAAGGCCAATCCATGAGCGACAAGGCTGTCATCACCTGCGCGCTGAACGGCGTGCTGACCGACCCCAAACAGCATCACGTCCCGGTCACGCCAGAGGAGATGGCGCGCGAGGCGAAGGCCGCCTTCGGCGCCGGCGCCAGCGTCATGCATATCCACCTGCGCCAGCAGGCGCCGGGCAAGGGACACCTGCCGTCCTGGGAGGTGGCCGTTTCGCGCGAGATCCAGCAGGCGATCCGCGAGGCCTGTCCGGGCGTGATCATCAATCACACCACGGGGACATCCGGGCCTAACTACAAGGGAGCGCTCGATTGCGTGCGCGAAACACAACCGGAGATGGCCGCCTGCAACGCCGGCTCGCTGAATTATCTTAAGGTGAAGGCGGACAATAGCTGTGCCTGGCCGCCGATGATGTTCGATAACGCGGTCGAGAAGGTGCAGGACTATCTCGACGTGATGAAGGCTGTCGACACGATTCCGGAATTCGAATGTTTCGATGTCGGCATCGTGCGTTGCGTCGGGATGTACCGCCAGACCGGCATGTATGCCGGACCGCTGGAATACAATTTCGTCATGGGCGTCGCCTCGGGGATGCCCGCCGATCCGGAATTGCTGCCGATCCTGTTGAACCTAAAGGCACCCGAAGCCCATTGGCAGGTCACCGCGATCGGGCG
>JAQGKJ010000886.1 GCA_028290165.1 Bradyrhizobium sp.
CGAGACGAATGAAGTTGAGCCCGGCCTTGAGCGCCGGAAGGCACAACTCCTCGTCTTCTTCAGGCGGCAGATCGACAATGATCAGGCCGTCCACGCCCGCCGCCTTGGCATCGACGAGGAATTTGTCGACGCCGTAGATGTAGATCGGATTGTAGTAGCCCATCAGCACCAGCGGCGTGGCGGCGTCGCCCTTGCGAAACTCGCGCACCATCGCGAGCGTCTTCTTCAGGGTCATGCCGGCCTTCAGCGCGCGCAATCCTGCCGCCTGGATCGCCGGACCGTCGGCCATCGGATCGGTAAAGGGCATGCCGATCTCGATGATGTCGGCGCCTGCCTTCGGCAGCGCCTTGATGATTTCAAGCGAGGTTGCGGGATCGGGATCGCCGGCCATCAGGAAGGTGATGAAGGCTGAGCGGCCTTCTTTCTTCAGCTCGGAAAAACGAGCGTCGATGCGGGTGATCATGATGTGGCGCCCGCTGTGCTATACCTCTCCTCGTTAGGGAGAGGTCGGCTGCGCAGCAGCCGGGTGAGGGGAATGGACCAGTTTAAGGCAAGAGCACGAAAACTTCGCTTGTCGCAAACGAGCGCAGAGGCAAAGCTTTGGCAAGCGCTGCGTGTCCGGCGGCTGGCGCGATGGAAATTTCGCCGCCAGCATTCGATCGACCGATACATCGTTGATTTCGTGACGTTAGACGGAAAGCTGATCGTCGAGGTTGACGGTGTCACACACGCCGAACCGTCGGAGCTGGCAAGAGATAAAGCCCGGTCCGAGGTGTTAGAGGCCTGCGGCTTCCTCGTTGTCCGAGTTTCCAATACCGATGTGTACGACAATCTTGAGGGCGTCCTCGAAATGATCGAAAAAACACTTCGGCCGGAATGAATGGAGAGACCCCTCACCCGGCTGCTACGCAGCCGACCTCTCCCCGACGGGGAGAGGTAAAGAAAGCGGCGGCGCTCGACAGTCACTTCTTCTTCCCCCGCAAGATATCCGCGACCTGCGGAATGTCCTTGTCGCCGCGGCCGGAGAGATTGACCACCATCAGATGATCTTTCGGCCGCTTCGGCGCAAGCTCCATCACCTTGGCGATCGCATGTGCCGATTCCAGCGCGGGAATGATGCCTTCCAGTTGCGACAGCAATTGAAACGCCGCCAGCGCTTCATCGTCGGTCGCAGACAGATACTTAACGCGCCCCATCTCGTGCAGCCAGGAATGCTCCGGGCCGATGCCGGGATAATCCAGTCCCGCCGAAATCGAATGCGCGTCCTGGATCTGGCCGTCATCGTCCATCAAGAGGTAAGTGCGGTTGCCGTGCAGCACGCCGGGCCGCCCGCCGGCGATCGAGGCCGCATGCAATTGCGTCAATCCATGGCCCGCTGCCTCGACACCGAAAATCTCGACGGAGGGATCATCGAGAAACGGATGAAACAATCCCATCGCGTTGGAGCCGCCGCCGATACAGGCTACAAGCGAATCCGGCAGCCGGCCTTCGGCTTCCTGCATCTGCGCGCGGGTCTCATCGCCGATGATCGACTGGAAATCGCGCACCATCATCGGATAGGGATGCGGGCCCGCGATGGTGCCGATGCAGTAATACGTATTGTGCACATTGGTGACCCAGTCGCGCAGCGCCTCGTTCATCGCGTCTTTCAGCGTCCGGGTGCCCGATTGCACCGGGATCACCTTGGCGCCCAGCATCTCCATCCGAAACACGTTTGGCGCCTGACGCGCGACATCGACAGCTCCCATATAGACCACGCATTCAAGCCCGAAGCGCGCGCACAGCGTCGCGGTCGCGACGCCATGCTGGCCGGCGCCGGTCTCCGCGATGATGCGCTTCTTGCCCATCCGCATCGCGACCATGATCTGGCCGAGCACGTTGTTGACCTTGTGCGAGCCGGTGTGATTGAGTTCCTCGCGCTTGAGGTAGATCTTCGCGCCGCCGAGATGTTTTGTGAGGCGCTCGGCGAGATACAGCGGCGACGGCCGGCCGACATAGTCCCTGAGATAACCGCTCATCTGCGCACTGAACGCCGGATCGGCCTTGGCGGCGGCGTAGGCCTTCTCCAGATCGAGGATCAGCGGCATCAGCGTTTCGGCGACAAAGCGGCCGCCGAAAATGCCGAAGTGCCCGGTCTCGTCGGGCCCGCTGCGGAAGGAATTGGGTTTTGCCAGACTCATCGTTGCCTTTCGCCCGCGACCGCACGAGCCGTATCTTTATCGATCGTCCGCGCGGCGCGAATAAAGCTGCGGATCATCTCGGGATCCTTGACGCCCGCCGAGCGCTCCACGCCGGAGGAAACGTCGACCCCGTCGGCGCGGCTGACGCGAACGGCCTGCGCGACATTCTGGGCATTGAGGCCGCCCGAGACCATGAACGGCAGCTTGAGATCGAGATTTTCCAGCACATGCCAGTCGAACACCGCGCCGAGACCGCCGGGACGGGTCGCTTGCTTCGGCGCGCGGGCGTCGAACAGGATGCGGTCGGCCACGGCGGCATAGCCGGGCAGTGATGCGAGATCGGCCGCACGCTCGACCGCGACGACCTTCATCACCTCAAGTCCGAATTTCTGCTTGATGTCGCGCAGCCGCGCCACGGTTTCGCTGCCATGCAGCTGCAAAATATCGGGCTGCAGCGCCTCGACGATATTGGCGAGCGTCGCGTCGTCGGCATCGACCGTGAGTGCGACTTTTATGGCACGCCGCTCGGCTTGTTTGCCGAGGTCCCGCGCGGCCGCGAGGCCGAGATGCCGTGGCGACGGCGGAAAAAATACAAATCCCACCATGTCCGTGCCGGCGTCCAGCGCGACGTCGAGCGTCTCGCGCGTGGACAGGCCGCAAATTTTGACGAGCAGGGACATGGTTCAAGACACGGGTTCGGGGCGGCGACACGCCGGAAAGGCGCTTCCGCTTGTGGGCCGCGTTCTACAACGTCGCGCCCTGCTTGTCTCGCCCACCAGCCCCATATAAGCCGCCCTGGGCCGGGGCGGAGAGGCGCTGCGGGTCGTACCGCGAGGGCGTGCTGCCGGCGCGCAGGTCGGCCAGTTGCGCCCGGGCCTGCCGCGCATCGGCCTCATGCTGCCGCGCCGCGCGCCGCCAGCGGCGCTGCCGGAACAAGGTCGCCGAGCCGCCCGCCACCACGCCCAGGATCGCCACCGCGATGATGACCACGAACAGCGGCAGCGTGACGGCAATCGACGGATCGGTCGAATTGAACGGATCGAACGACACCGTCACCGGATGCCGGTTGGCCACCGCAAACACCACAAAGATCACGCCTAGCGGAATCAGCACCAGCGCCGTCAAGAATTTCCGCATGACCATCTCTCGCGTTGATGGAGACCGCCGGGCGCGCAGACTTGTCTGCCGCAGGCTACGCGCGATCGCCTAGGCGCCGGCGTCGGGTGTGCCGCCGTCGCGGTTCAGACGTTCGCGCATTTCCTTGCCCGTCTTGAAGAACGGGACGCTCTTCTGATCGACCGGCACATGCGCGCCGGTGCGTGGATTGCGACCGGCGCGGGCCGGACGGTGCTTCACGGAAAATGCGCCAAAACCGCGCAGCTCGACACGATCGCCCCGCGCCAGCGCCGCGACGATCTCATCGAGAATCGCATTGACGATGTTCTCGACATCCCGCTGGTAAAGGTGCGGGTTGTGCTCGGCGATGCGCTGAACAAGTTCGGATTTGATCATCGAGACAGGGACCCGGGAAGGTGCGGATATCCATTTCCGTGAAAATGCGTTGAACTGTCAAGACGCTAAATGAATATTGCGCCGCGCGAAAACGCGTGACAATCGGCCGGATTGGGGATTGTGAAGTACCCGCCAAGCGGGAACAACAGACGGAAACCGGACTTAGGCGGTTCAATTGGTCCCCGCCGGCTGCCACAACGCCAGCATGCCGTCCAAGCCCAAGCGATCAACCGCCTGCGCCACACCGGCCTGCTCGACTCGCCGCGCGATCGCGCCAAAGCCAAGCGCGTCCAGCGTAATCGAGGCCGCCGTTCGCAGAAAAGTAAGATCGCCGAACCGCGGCGACAATTTATACTCGCGCACCGGCAGATCGGCCTTGACGCCCTTCTCGGCCACCAGCCACGCCACAGCGGTTTTCTCGTCGCCGATCTGATCGACCAGTTTCAAATCGACTGCTTGATGTCCGGTGAAGACCCGCCCGTCCGCGACCGTTTCGAGCAACGCGTCGTCCATGCCGCGCCG
>JAQGKJ010000007.1 GCA_028290165.1 Bradyrhizobium sp.
CGATTGAAGTGGTTCGCGACGTCGAACAGATGCTCAGCCAGCTCGTCCGCCGTCATGCTTGCCAGCAGCACACGGCCGATGCGCAGGTGGACATCGGCACGTTGCTCGTCGGGAATCAGTGAATAGGCCGCCTGCTGGATCCGGTCGTGCAGGAATTTGTAGGCGCTATCCTGATGGACGACGAGGTCAGCGCGGACAGCCTCCCAGAGTGCCGCGTACATCGCCTCCTTTGTTGTCCCGTGAACCAGGGCCAGAGTGGCGATCGGGACGACATTGCCTAAACAGGCCAAATGCTTCAGGGCTTCCTGGGTGGTGGAAGACAACCGCTTCAGCTTCCCGGCCATCAGATCCACCACGTTGTCGGTGTAGCTCTTGGCGCGGATGCGATCGATGTTCCATTGCCACGCTGACGCGACTGGGTCGAATGCGAGCAGCCCCTCGTCGGCCAACGCGATAAAGAACTGGATCGCGAAGAACGGATTGCCGCCGGTCTTCTCCTGCACAAGCTCCGCCAATGGCCGCGCGCGCTCCGGCTCGCAGTGGAGCGCGTCGGCGATGAGCCGACCAACATCGTCGAGCTGGAGGGGCGCCGGCACGATCTCATGTAGTCTCGCATCGACCGCGCGGATCGCTTCCAGCGTCCGCAGAAGCGGATGAGAGGGACTGACCTCGTTGTCCCGATAGGCGCCGACCAGCAGCAGGTGCCGCACTTCGGACTGCGTGACCAGATTCTCAAGGAGGTCGAGCGTTGCTGCATCCAGCCATTGCAAATCATCGAGGAACAGGGCGAGCGGGTGTTCCTTGCGCGCGAACACCCCGAGGAAGCGCCGGAAAACCATCTGGAAGCGGTTCTGCGCGTCCTGCGGCGGCAGGTCCGCGACCGGCGGCTGTTTCCCGATCACGAGCTCCAGCTCGGGAACGAGGTTGACCATGAGCTGACCATTCGGGCCCAGCGCCTCGCGCAGCGACTCCCGCCACCGGCCAAGCTCCTCGTCGCTCTGCGTGAGAAGCGAGCGGACGAGGGTCTGGAAGGCTTGGCCCAGGGTGGCGTACGGGATGTCGCGCTTGTACTGGTCGAACTTGCCGGACGCGAACAGGCCACGCTGCGGCACGAGCGCCTTATGCAGCTCGTTTACCACCGAGGATTTGCCGATCCCGGCATAGCCCGAGACGAGCACGAATTCCGGCGTGCCGATAGCCACGACCCGGCCGAAGGAAGCGATGAGCGCGTCAATCTCGCGCTCCCGGCCGTAAAGCTTCTCCGGAATCAGCAGCCGGTCCGATACGTCGTGCGCGCCCAGCGGAAATGACCCGACGCGGCCGGTCGCTTCCCATTCCGCCAGGCAGCGCCGGAGATCGGCCTCGACGCCCGCGGCGGTTTGGTAGCGCTCCTCGGCGGTCTTGGCGAGAAGCATCATCACCATCGCCGAGAGCGGCCCCGGCACATCAGCGTCCCGCTCGTTCGGCGGCACCGGTTGGCGGGCGATGTGGCAGTGCACCCACTCCATCGGATCGGCGGCGGTGAAGGGGAGTTGCCCCGTCAACATTTCATAGAAGGTGACGCCCAGGGCATAGAGATCGCTGCGGGAGTCCACCGAGCGGTTCATCCGGCCGGTTTGTTCCGGCGCCATGTAGGCGAGCGTCCCGGCGATCAACTCCGGCGGCGCGGGGGCTTGATGCTCACGCGGCAGACGCGAGGCGATGCCGAACCCCGTCAACCACACGCCGCCATTGGCCGCGTCCACCAGGATATTTGCCGGCTTGATGTCCTTATGGATCAGGCCGCGCTCATGCACTCGGCGGAGCGCCGCGGCGAGAGGGATCGCGATGCGCAGGAAATGCGATACGTCCAGTGGCCGGCCAAGCAGCCGATCGAGCGGCGCACCGCCGGGATCCTCAAGCACCAGCGTCCTGCGGCCGTTGTAGTGCGTCAGCGCGACCGGTCGCGCCGCCCAGTCAGCGTCAAGTTCGGACTTGAGCGCATATTCGTGTTCAAGCCGCTCGACGGAACCGAGCGAGGTTTCATCCGCGGCAACAAGCAGGATCGGCGCTAACCCGTTGCCGGAACCCCGGCAGAGGGCGATGTCTCCCTCCCTCAGCGGCGAGACTGCGTAGCTCAAGAGCTCCTTCACGAGGATCTCCTGCCAGGAGGACTTTAGGCCATTGATTAGGTTACGTTTGCTCTCGCCCGTCAATCCGGGAACGGACGGCCAAAGATGTGATCGTTTTACGGCAGGACGATGACGAGAACCGCGCTGGCCTTGACGCGTCATGCAACGTTTCCAAGTCGGGCATGCGACAGAAGCATGCAACCCCGTTGCTTGGACCAGGTCCAGCAATACGCGCCGGCCGTCATCAGCAGTACACCCGCGGTTCCTGCAAAAATCTGAACCCACAGCGAGTTCAGGCTCAGTTCGATCGCGGCGTGGGCGCAAAACGAAAGAACGATGCCGATGCAGAACACCTGAAGCGAGTTCTGGCCGCACTTGATCAGCGGCGCTAGTGAATGCCATCGCAGGATCGGCGAATCCGCTCGCAGGAACCGGGTGACGACAACAGCGAGAGCAATCAGATGCAAAATCCGGTAGGGCGCGAGATTGGTCTTGTCGTTGGGATTGAACGGCTGCAGCATCCACGGAGGCAGCAGATTGGCAACGCCAGGTGAATGAATCGCCGTCGTCACCACGAAGGCAAAGACGAGGTAGGCGATCGCGAGCCAGAATACCGTCCGTGTTCGAACGATCGATTGAAGAGCTTCCGCACCGCCTACGGCGATCCACGCGCCCAGGAAAAACAGCAATTGCCAGGTGAACGGATTGAAATACCAAAGTGCTACCCGAGAACTTGGCAGATTCCAGCCAAATTGTCTCGCGGCGAAATACACAAGCATTGAACCAACAAGGATCAGCGTCGGTTTGCGGACCATCAGCCACAGCGCCGGCGCAAACGTCGCCAACAGCAGAATATAGAGCGGAAGTACGTCCAGATTGACTGGCCGATATCGCAAAGCCAATACCTGGACGAATTCCCACACCGGCTTGCTGATGAAAGGGGCGACATTGAACACATCTAGATCGTTAGGGTCGCGAAGGCCCCGCGAGACGGACGCAATCACGGCGATATAGACGACGACCACAATGATGTGCGCGGCATAAAGCTCCAAAGCGCGCTTTAACAGTCGTGACGCGGCCGTAAGATAGCCGCGCTCGATCATTATTCTTCCGAACACGAAGGCGGCGGTGTAGCCCGATATGAAAACAAACAGGTCCGCCGCATCGCTAAATCCATAATTTCTGGTTGTGCCCCAACTCAACACTTCATGCGGGATATGATCCAGAAAGATCGCCCAATTCGCGAGGCCGCGAAACAGGTCCAGCCTGACGTCTCGTTCAGGGGGAGGAAGATGGGCGCAGACCTGCACGGCGCGCGCCTCTCACTATTGGGACGCTGTCGAAGGTAGTGCCGGTGCAGCGGGCTGTGGAGTTGCGGGGGCCTGTGACGTTGCGGCGGCGACGCGAACCGTGTCGCCTGCCGTCAGGGTTTCCGGGGGATTGTTGATGATCCGGTCGGACGGCGACAGGCCGGCGATGACTTCCACGCTATCGCCGAGATCGCGGCCGAGCTGAACCTTCTTGACGACAACCTTGTTATTGCTGTCGAGGGTCGCGACCTGCGTGCCCTGATTGCTGGTCACCAACGCGGTGGATGGAATTCTCACCAGATTGGCGTCGGTCGGGATTTCGAAGTGCACATTGCAGTAACTGCCGGCGAAAAACTTGCCCTCTGTGTTGTCGGCTTGAAGCTCGACCTGCATGCTGTGGGAAGTCGGGTTGATGGCCCGCGAGATATGCGTGAGCGTTGCGTCGAATTGCACGCCGGGATACTGCGGCATTTCCAAAGTCGCCTTCAGGCCCGGGACGAGCCCTGCCGAGAACGCTTGCGGTACCTGCACAAAAATGCGGACGCGATGCAGGTCGGATACCTCGAACAGCGGCTGCCCTGACCCTCCCGAGTTGATCAGCTGCCCTAGCTCCACGTTGCGGGCGGTCACGACGCCGTCAAAGGGCGCGACCAGCGCCTTGAACGACTGCATGGCCTCGAGCTGCCGGACGTTGGCTTCGTTGGCGTCGACGACGGCTTCCTTTGCCGTGGCGTCGGCTGTGGTCTGGTCCGCAAGCTGCTGGGCAACGATCTGCTTTTTCAGCAAAATGTTGTTACGGTCCGCAGTCAGCGATGCAATTTGCAGATTAGCCCTCACGCTTGCCAATGTCGCCTTCGCCTGACTGAGCTGCTGATCGAGATCGGGGGCATCGATGGTGGCCAGCACTTGCCCGGCCTTGACCGACGATCCGATATCGTGGTCCCAACTCTTCACGTACCCGTTCACGCGCGCCAGGATCGCCGCCTTGTTCAAGGGTTGGATGTTGCCGGGCAGCGTCAGCGTTTGGTTCGAGCTGCTGGGAAGGGGTTGCGCGAGGGCGACGGTCGGAACAGTCTGCGCATTGGTCCACTGCACGACTTCCTGCTTGCTCTGCGCGCGGTCGATGAAACCGTAACCGACCACGATGGCTGCAAGCAGCACCGCGCCGGTGGCGGCGGTCAAGAGGCTCCGCTTGCTTGGAGTTTTGATGTCTTCCGAGTTCATTTTTTTCTCCCCTCAATGTGACATCGCAGTTGCAGCATCTGGCTCATTTGCAGTGCCACGTTGCCGGCTGTGCACCAGGCTGAAGATGGCGGGCACCAAAACCAGGGTGGCGCAGGTGGCAAAGATCAGTCCGCCGATCACGGCGCGGCCCAGCGGCGTGTTCTGTCCCGGCTCGATCGCCATCGGCAGCATGCCGATGACCATCGCGAGCGCCGTCATCAGCACCGGGCGAAACCGCGCGCGTCCCGCCTCGAATGCCGCCGCAGTCGCATCAAGGCCGGCGGCCATCTGCTCGCGGGCAAAGCTGATCACCAGGATGCTGTTGGCGGTCGCCACGCCCATGCACATGATCGCGCCGGTGAGCGCCGGAACCGAAAGCGTCGTCCCGGTCGCGAACAGTATCCAGACGATGCCGGCCAGCGCGGTCGGCAGCGCCATGATGATGACGAAGGGATCGGCCCAGGATTGGAAGTTGATGACGATCAACAGGTAGATCAGGACGATCGCGACCGCGAGGCCGACATAGAGCTGCTGATAGGCGCTCGTCATCGTGGTGACTTGACCGCGCAGCGCAACGCTCGCGCCGTTAGGGAGCTGTTGTGCCGTTGCGTGGATCACCTTTTGAATATCCGACGCAACCGCGCCGAGATCGCGTCCCTGCGGCGTCGCATAAATGTCGATCACCGGCGTAACATTGTAGTGGGACACGACGGCGTTGCTGTTGGTCCGCTGCACATCTGCCAGGCCGCCGAGGAGTTGGGGATTGGCGCTCGAGGAGTTCACCGGAATGTTTTTCAAGCCCGTCATGGTGTTGATGTCGCGCTGCGGGGTCTGGATCGAGACCGCGTAGGAAACGCCGTTGGTCGGATCCAGCCAGTAGGTCGGGGCGGACTGCGAACTGCCCGACAGCGTCGTCTGCATGGCTGTGGCGACGTCCTTTTCGGAGAGTCCTGCAAGCGAGGTGAGCGAGCGGTCGACGTTTACGTCAAGGGTCGGCTGCTGAAATGCCTGCTGGATGCGCGCATCGGCGATGCCCGGGATCTCCCTGACCTTCGCCAGCAGCGCATTGGCGTATTTCCGGTCTGCGGCAAGGTTCCTGCCGGCAACCTGCAGGTCGATTGGGGCGGGCACCCCGAAATTAAGCACCTGACTGACTATGTCGGCGGGCAGGAAGGCGAAGGTGGTGCCGGGAAACTGCTGCGGCAACTTCTCCCGCATGGTTTTGATATAGTTGTCGGTCGGCGCGTGGTTGGGTTTCAAGCTGATCAGGATGTCGGCGTCGCCGACGCCGATGGTGCCGGAATTGTTGTACGCCATGTTGATGCCGCTGACGGTGAGCCCGATATTGCTCACGATGCCGTCGAGTTCGCTTGCCGGAACGATGCTGTGGATGGCTGTTCCGATCCGGTCGGTCAGGCTTGTCGTTTCCTCGAGCCGCGTTCCCGTCGGCGCGCGAATATGGAGCTTGATCTGGCCGCCGTCCACGGTCGGGAAGAAATCCTGGCCGAGATAGGGCGCAAGGGCGAACGACGCCAGGCTGAAGCAAAGGAATCCCGCAATCAGCTTGACGCGGTTTCGCAGAGCAAGTTGCAGCAGGCCCAGATAGCCCTTGCGCAGGTTTTCGAAGTGACGCTCGAAGCCACGCTGGAAACGCGCGAGCGGGTTGCGGCTGGCTTTTGCCTGGGCGTGATCGCCATCCTCGGACGAGTTGTGGACGTGCTGGT